>NZ_MVON01000025.1:0-40875 GCF_002018925.1 Acinetobacter sp. MF4642 | reverse complement strand
CTGGGTATATTGGTTCAATAAAAAGCGTGTACACAGTGCACTGGGTTATGTATCGCCTTTTGAGTTTGAAGCAATGTACTATGATAAGATTAACCCGTTAGGTCAGGTGGCCTAACTTAAATAAAAAAGTCTCCGACAAACCCGGTACGGTTCAGAAGTCTATTTGTAGAATGTTCTACAATTAAAAACAGATGACTGTATCCATGTCATGTTTTGATTGCTGCCGTTGAAAACTTTCGGCTAAAGTGAAGAAAGACCATTCAAATACGCTTCATCATGAAAACCAAAACTGCCCTGCTGATGCTGTGCCTTGCGCTTTCCCTCAGTGCATGCAAAGTGTTAAAAACACATATCGTCAAAGTTACTAGCTCAACCGAAGCACAGCCAAATGAAGTATTGTTAAAAACCACCAAAGGCTATGTGTACTTATCGACACAGAACATGACGGATAAACAAAAGCACATCCTAAAAAATCTGCGTCCTTTTCAGTGCTTAGAAGTTAGAACACCTGAACAGTTTGCTATGCAAAATCGAGTGGTTCGATTTTCTGACTTTAAAATTCGTGCTTTAGTCGAAGCTGACCGAGAGTGTCGAAAAATTAAGGTCACGACCCGAATTGAAATTCATTAATGTTGTAATACTTAAAAAATAGAACATCCATATCCAACAATGAAAAGCTCAGCATAATTTGCAGAGCTTTTTTGCTTTTGGCTATTTGAAACAACACTTGTCACAGCCTTCGACTTTTTCTCTGGGCCAGTTCATTCTTGCCCGTTTATAAGCCAGCTCGTAATTGGCAAAATAACCAATCAGAATTTGATCCTCCGAGCTGGGTAAGTCGGCACAGCCTAAGGATGCATTATGAATATGATGGATGCCTTTTTCACTAGGGTGTTCATTTACAATAAATTTTATCATTTACAGTTCCCCAAATAATTTTTATAAAGTTCAACTACAAACAAAACCATACAAAAAGTATGTATTTATAAAATTAAACGGATGCCGTATGAAAATCAATCATTATTTTAAAAGTGAAACTGACCTCTAAGCCATATCAAGTTAAAAGGATTGATGTCCACTAACCAAAAAATTAGCCACGCTATCTTTAAATTTAAAGACCCAACAACACCATAAGAAAACTGCTGAAACTATAAAGGTGTGCTGATACTTTCTTGTTTTTTACGTTTAAACCAACGTACGGCCCAGATCGCCAAAATAATGCCTACAATCACCACCAAGACAGGAACCAGTAGTGAAAGCACGGACAGTAAAACGGCTCCGACCCACTCCACTGTAGACACCAGTGGGTTGGCAACCCCGCCTGTCGTCGCGGTTGAAACCCCACGGACAGCAACGGTACTCATTTGCACAGCACCTGCTGTACCGCCACCGATAATGATTGCCGCTGCCCAACTGGCAAACTGCGACATTTCCCCACTACTGACTGCCATAGTGGTGAGTGTGCCTGCGACCATCGCGGCTGGCGTTGCAATGGTGTCTAAAGCGTTGTCGACCCATGGTATGTAATAGGCTGCGATTTCACAGACAGTTGCAATCGCTAATGCGATACATACCGATGGCATACTTAACCATTCAAAACCTTGCATGGGTTCGAACCATCCCATAATAGATGCAAGGCTCATGACCAAGAGTGGGACAAAGACACGAAAGCCACAGGCAGCACTTAAGCCAATGCCGATACAAAGTCCTAATATGGTTTCCATGTACTTTTCCTATATCGCCTAAGTCGGGATGTTTTTATCTTTTTTATAACTTAGCAAAAAGCCCTATCGGGTGATAGGGCTTTTCTTTTAAACAGTGGGTAACTGTTAAATCTTTGGCTTAGGCATTCTTATTGTTAAATTGATTGCCTTGGCATTTGGTACACGGGGGTAAACGATCTGTACCAATTTCTAAGTAGACGCGGTGTCCGCATTGAACACAAAAATAGAAGCCTGTTCCAGGTTTTTCGCCAGCAGTAACCATTTTTGTTCTCCATATGTTTAGAAAATGGTCTTACTAGTATATGCATTTTATGATGAATGTCTATTGATCATTTCGACAAATGATGATGGCATTTGGGCAAGAAATAATTTCCATAGAAAATCTAAACGTCTTACAAGGTGTTAGTCACCCAATTTTCGATCTGCAATCCATCGACACGCAAAAATTCTTTTTCATTATTGGTCACCATCACCCAATTATTCGCACGTGCATGCGCGGCAAGCCACAAATCATTCGCACCAATAATCTGCCCCTTGGATGAAAGATCGTGACGTATTTGCGCATAGTGGTCAGCGACATATTCATCTAACTCAACCACTTGAATCATTGAGGTTAATTCATCTATCACTTTGAGGGCTTTTTCTTTTTGCTGACTTTTCTCTGCACCAAAACGCAACTCCCCCAAAGTAATGACTGAAATTAAAATATTTCGATGTGGGAGATGTTTTTCAAAATGCTGACGGACAATTTCAGGTTGATGTTTGATGATGTAGATACAAATATTCGTATCCAATAAATATTGTGTCTGCATTAGAACTCTTCTCGTTCCTGTGGTGGTTCATCCACTCTTTCTTCTGCATAAAAGTCATTCGGCATTTGCGCTAATACTTTAAATAACCGATCTACGGTAACTGATTTTTCACGCAGAATCACTTCATCGCCACGACGGAAAATTTCGACTTCTGTACCTTCAAAGCGAAATTCTTTGGGTAAGCGAACAGCTTGACTTCGACCAGTCATAAAAACTTTTGCGGTAGTCATAAGGCTACTCCATCAGTTTTGATATATATCTTATGATAGGTATTTTTTGAGTGTTTTTCAATCAACCATCTTGAATAATTGTTGAATTCAGTTCGATTTAACTTTTATTTCAATTCATCAGGATCTTTTAAATTTAATCTAATTAGATCCCCTTTTTCCAAAGTAAGATTACTATTAGATAAATCCTTGCGTATAGCCTGATAAACTTGATCAACTGCAAACAGAATATTTTCTGAACTCTGACCTGCTATTCTTCTAAAGTTTAAATATGCTTTAATCACTTCGGGTGATGCCCATAATATTAAACCTCTATTCAATTGTACAAACTTCTTCTTTAGATCATCTGGTATTTCTGTACTTGGCATTTCTTCTTCATTAAATTTTTCAACAATTTCAAAAAACAAATTATAGACCTCAATTTTACTTGCCCTATGACTCTCTGCAATATCCCTACTTTTTGATTGCCATTGAGCATACCAAAGTCCTATAAAACCTAAAGATGCTGTAATTAAGGCCGCCCCAACACTTGGGTTTAGACTTTTGAGCCAACCTAGAAAAAAATATATAAAAATCGATAAAATAGCTAATAGTATAACTATTATAAAAATACCTAAAAATACTCGTTGTTTTTTTGTCATTAATTTTCTTCTTTAAAACTTGCTGAATACCAATATGCAACCAATGCATTAGGTCACCTAATTTTACTTCTCAAAAACATTACTAACTTCTACTAAAAGAATTTAATTTTCAAAGTATTCAACTAAATTCCTCAAAGCAATTTCATCATCTAAATAGCATTGAAAAATATTAGAAATAGTATTGATTTTTACCCGATTAAGTGCCGTTGAATAGTCAAATTTGAATCGACATTTTCCAATAGTTTTAGCATCAAAAAAAATTTGAACTTTACTTTTCGAATTAGCTATTTGATAACATCTAACTTTATCAGTTGCATCTATTCTCTGAGACTCTTTGATTCTCGCCCCCATCGCTTTTAAAAATATTGACGCTCGTTGTCCACTTAACATTTACTTCTACCATAAAAAACCCCACATAAATGTAGGGTCTTTTTACAACAATATCAATTATTTCAGCTTAAAGTCTTAAGCCACATTCCCTTCCAAGAAATCTTGCGCAAAGCGTTGTAATACACCACCCGCTTCATATACAGACACTTCTTCTTCAGTATCTAGACGACAGGTTACAGGTACCTCAATAATTTCACTCTTACCATCTTCCGTCGCACGCTCAATGACTAAAGTTAACGTCGAACGCGGCGCAATATTACCAATCACGCTATAAAGTTCAGTACCATCTAAACCTAAAGTTTTACGGTCAACACCCGCTTTAAACTCAAGCGGTAACACGCCCATACCCACTAAGTTAGTGCGGTGAATACGCTCAAAACCTTCAGCCACAATCGCTTCAACACCAGCTAGACGCACACCTTTTGCAGCCCAGTCACGGCTAGAACCCTGACCATAGTCTTTACCTGCAATGATAATCAAGGGTTGCTTACGATTCATATAAGTTTCAATCGCTTCCCACATACGCATCACTTCGCCTTCAGGCTCAACACGTGCTTTCGAACCTTGCTTGATCGTACCGTCCGCACGAACCACCATTTCATTAAACAGTTTCGGATTCGCAAAAGTTGCACGTTGTGCCGTCAAATGGTCACCACGGTGCGTTGCATACGAGTTAAAGTCTTCCTCAGGCACGCCCATTTTATGTAGATACTCACCTGCTGCTGAATCCATCATAATTGCATTCGATGGTGACAAATGATCTGTAGTGATGTTGTCAGGCAAGATTGCAAGCGGACGCATATTTGCCAGTGTACGAGGTGCAGCCAAAGCCCCTTCCCAGTACGGCGGACGGCGGATATAGGTACTTTGCGGACGCCAGTCATACAAAGGACTTGCCGCTTTCTCAGTGACACCCAAGTCAAACATTGGAATGTACACTTTACGGAACTGTTCAGGTTTTACCGCTTCTTTGACCAGCGCATCAATTTCTTCATCTGAAGGCCAGATGTCTTTGAGGTAAATTGGGTTACCGTCTTTGTCGTTTCCTAATGCATCTTTTTCAATATCAAAACGAATGGTTCCTGCAATCGCATACGCAACAACCAGCGGAGGAGATGCCAAGAACGCTTGTTTTGCATAAGGATGGATACGACCATCGAAGTTACGGTTACCTGAAAGTACCGCAGTTGCATACAGGTCACGGTCAATAATTTCTTGTTGTAATTTAGGATCTAAAGCACCTGACATACCGTTACAGGTGGTACATGCATACGCCACGATACCAAAACCGAGTTTTTCTAAATCAGTCAATACGCCTGCTTCTTCAAGATATAAAGCAGCAGCTTTAGAACCCGGTGCAAAAGAAGATTTCACCCAAGGTTTACGTGTTAAGCCCAATTCATTGGCTTTACGAGCCAACAAACCTGCTGCAACCGTATTACGTGGGTTTGATGTATTGGTACAAGAGGTAATGGCAGCAATAATCACAGCACCATCAGGCATTAAGCCATCGGTACGATTTTCAACAACACCTGCAATGCCTTTTTCTTTTAAATCAGCAGTAGATACACGTGCATGTGGGTTTGATGGACCTGCAATATTACGTGTTACTGTTGAAAGATCGAAGCGAAGTACACGTGGATATTCTGCTTGTTTCATATCCGATGCCCAAAGACCAATTTCTTTGGCATAGTTTTCAACCAGTGCAACTTGCTCAGCTTCACGACCAGTCAGGGTTAAATAATCAATCGTGTTTTGGTCAATATAGAACATTGCCGCAGTTGCGCCATATTCAGGTGTCATATTGGAAATCGTGGCACGATCACCCACTGACATGCTGTCAGCACCTTCACCAAAGAACTCAAGGTACGCACCGACAACACGTTCTTTACGTAAGAATTCAGTCAATGCTAAAACGATATCTGTTGCAGTGATCCCCGCTTGACGTTGTCCAACAAATTCAACCCCGATAATGTCTGGTAAGCGCATCCAAGAAGCTCGACCTAACATCACATTTTCAGCTTCTAAACCACCGACACCAATCGAAATGACACCGAGCGCATCGGTATGTGGCGTGTGTGAATCTGTACCGACACAAGTATCTGGGAATGCCACGCCATCACGGTTTTGCACCACTGGAGACATTTTCTCCAAGTTGATTTGGTGCATGATGCCATTCCCCGCAGGAATCACATCGACATTTTCAAAAGCGGTCTTAGTCCATTCGATGAAGTGAAAACGGTCTTCGTTACGACGGTCTTCAATAGCACGGTTTTTTTCAAAGGCATCTGGATCAAAACCACCGTATTCCACAGCAAGAGAGTGATCGACAATCAATTGTGTTGGCACCACAGGATTCACTTTAGATGGGTCACCACCTTGGTCTGCAATCGCATCACGTAAACCTGCAAGGTCAACCAATGCCGTTTGTCCAAGAATGTCATGGCACACCACACGTGCAGGATACCAAGGGAAATCGTGATCTTGTTTTGAGAAAATCAGTTCTTTTAGTGACTGCTCCAAAATAGCAGGATCACAACGACGCACTAACTGTTCAGCCAATACTTTTGAGGTGTATGGAAGTTTTGCATAAGCGCCTGGCTGAATCTGTTCAACGGCTTCTCGCACATCAAAGTATTCTAGCTGGGTGCCTTGCAGTGGTTTGCGGTGATTATTGTTCATAGCGTTCCTGCCTTTGGTGTTTCATTTTTCTTCACTGTCTTTACTAGACCATTCATCTTTGTCTGCTAGGCATACTACACTGTCGAAAACCCATTTCCCAAATCGTTTATATTTCATAAACTTAGATATAAAAATAGGGGGTTTTGAAATATTTAGTTACATTAACTTTTAAATATTTACTCTAAATATGATTTTTTCTGAAAAATAGCGGAAAATAGCCCTAATTCTTTAGTATTAGATTTTAAGGTAGGCGAGCAATTCATGAGCGATCTAGCTTTCTCCTCTTTCACTTTAATTGGTGTAGATGCACTCAAATTTTTACAAGGCCAAGTGACGGTCAACGTTGAAACTTTAGCTGAAAATACAACGCAATACACCGCCATTTGCGACTTGAAAGGCCGTATTCACTTTGGTTTGTGGCTGACAAAACGTAACCCTGAACATTTTGAAATTGTCACCACTCAAGACCAGTCGGAAGAGTTTGCCAAGCACATTAAAAAGTTTGGTGCTTTCTCTAAAATGAAACTTGAATCTATGGGTTCAGTTTTTCCAACCTTCACGCAAGACCGTACCACCTTCTCTGCTGAGCCTACAGATATTGCAGCATGGCAAGTGCAAGCCATCACCCATGGTGAAGCGTTTATCGAACAAGCGATTGAGCATGTGTTTCAACCTCAAGAGCTACGTTTACACCAACGTGAGGGCGTGCACTATGACAAAGGGTGTTACTTGGGTCAGGAAGTGATTGCACGTTTATGGTTTAAAGCCAAACCCAAAGCATGGTTGCATTTAATTCAGGGTACAGGCAGCGCGCCTGCACAAGCTGAACAGTTGAATAAAGGTATTCAAGTGGTGAATAGCGCTGCGATTGATGGCGGTTATGTCGCGTTGGTGGTGGCACGTCCTGAGTCTTTGAGTGAACTGGATGTGACAGTTTTAGACTTACCAGAACGCTTAAATGGTGATGTGGCAAGACCACAGTAAATCTTTAAATTTTATGCTGTTATGATAAATGAGCCTCTAAAACTTATTCTTGCTTTTAGGGGCTTTTTTAAAACTTAAAGTGATGAGGACTCTTTCTTCCTCACATAATAAATCACTCCACCCTTATCATCTGAAAAATAAAATGAATTTGCATCTATACGGTAAATATCCGCAGGTCGACCATTCACCTTATTCCCCACTAAAAAACCATCCATAAAGGTTTCAAGTTTTTGCCCTTTACGCATAATCACAATTTTATAGCCATGACCAATTGTGGCATCCGTAGAACCATGAAGAGCCACTAAAAAAGAGTTTTTAATGAGGTCATCCGTATTTGGATGATCAAAATAGTCAAAGCCTAGTGCTGATGAATGTGATGGGAAATAGGCATAAGGAGATGGTACATTTTTACATCCTGTTGGACGTTTAAAATTTGGATCTGCAAAAATTTTACCATTAAACGAATAACAAGATGGCCAACCATAATCTGCATCACGCTTGAGTGCATAAAAAGTTTCATCAGGTTTATGTTTACCCAAATGGTCTGCACCTTGATTGGTGGCAAATAAAAATTTACCCACCCATTTCAAACCGACGGCATTACGCAAGCCTGTGGCATAAATCTTTTGTTCCGAACTATCGGGATTCATTTCTAAAACTGTTGCTCGAACTTTTTCTTTCTCAGTACAAGCATTACAACTTGAGCCGACTGAAACATAAATTTTCCCGTTTCCACCCACGGCAATAGTTCGTGTTAGATGCCAGCCACCATATTTATAACTTAAACCATAATCAGGAAAAGTCGCTAAAACTTCAGCTTTGGCCGTGGGTTTAATTTCGCCTTGGGTAAATTTCTGTCGGGTGAGCTGATGCGTTTCAGCTAAATATAACCAATCTTGCCCTGAAGAATCGGTATAAAATTGGACTGAATTTGGATTTTTCAAACCTGTCATATAAGGAATAATTTTGCCGAATTTTCCTGTTTCAGCATTCCATTCATCCAAAATATAAACGATGCCTTTATTATTGTCGGTCAAATCGTGCATGTCTGTGACAAACATTCTACCGTCAGGTGCTTTGCTAAAAAAACGAACACGTTTTAAACCCTCAGCCGCAGGAATGATGTCGTAATTTGCTGGAAGGTTTAGAGAAAAACGCTTCCCATTTTTCAAGCTGATTTGATGAGGCACAAGATTTGGCTGCCCTGCTAAAACTGCCATTGAACCAACTAAACATATGAATAAGATTGAGAATATTTTTATCATTTTAGAGACGTCTCGATTCATCTTATGAAAAGTAACCTTCTTTTTTATATGATATAACTTGGATGATGAGCACATAGTCAAACGCTTTTGCTAGAAAATCGTATAGGCTCTTCATATACAAAATATTATTTTATATTATCTTTTAGCCTAACCACTGCAAGTGTCTTTACAGTGGGTTAAAGCCTTCATTCTCGTTCTGTGGCTATAAAAAGAACATAAAAAAGTATTGCTTTAGAACGCTATAGTAACCATCAGTCCTTGGATAAAAAAGGCTCATACAAGGACTTAAACCCTTTTAGAGCCTTATTTAATAGTTCACTCATTTACAATGAATATTAAACATCAAAAATCATGAAACAGCTTATTCATGTCTTTGCAGAGATAGTCTTTAAATGAAAAGTCTCGTGCATGTTTAGCATCAAATTTTGCGGTCACACCGTCTTTTTCAAAGATATATACACGGTCATCTTTGCTCACTAAAAACTCACCACCCAATTTCATCAATAAGGCATCAATTTTTTCACCATCTGGAATCGACTCATCGGCCAAAACTTTTAAATAATTTCGCTTAATTGACTTAATAAACATGCTGAACTCACTACTCATTTTCAGCGCTATTTAAACAGAATCTAAGCCAGAATCCTAATAAAACCCGAAGCCATCACCTACAACTACCAATAACCCATTGCACTCCTTTCCACTGTACATCACGCGGGTTGTATTGGAAAAAGATATACCGATCAACACAATCAACGAAAATTTGTAAGACCAAGACACAATTCAGATATTTACATTCACACAATTCAACTTATGATGTGAAATGACTCAAAACAAATACACACATAGATGGACTTATGTGTAAGAAAAAGGTTTATAAAACATGAAGAAAATCGTACTTGCAAGCTTAATTGCACTCACTAGCCAGCTTGCACTTGCAGCCACCACTCAAGAGACCATCAACCCCGAATTTGCCAAGATAGAGGAAATGGTCAAAGCCAACAATATGACGGGGGCATATCAGGCTTTAGAAAAACTGGCAAAGTCTGGCAACCCACAAGCCATGTATAACTTGGCTTATTTGACTCAGACTGGCCAAGGCACAGCGAAGAATGAGAAGAAAGCCATTCAGCTCTATCAAGATGCTGCAAACAAAGGCTACCCTGTTGCGCATTATGTGCTTGCGAAAAACTATGTCACGGGTACTTTAGGCTTACCTCAAGACATTAACAAAGCCAAACAACACTTTGAAGCCGCATCTAAACTAGGCTTTGATGATGCAACCGTTGAATATGCCGTGCTGTTATTTTCTGAAAATAAACCAGAGTCTGAAAAGTTAGCCCTTAAAAAACTTGAGCCTTTGGTGAAAAAAGGCAACTATCAAGCCATTCATGCACAAGCTTTATATGACATCAGCACAGGCTTTAAAAACAAACAAGAAGCACCCATTCAAAAAGGCCTCAACAGCATTCAAGACTTAGCCAAAAAAGGTTACATTCCTGCCCTGATGGCCGTAGGCAATATGTTTGCTAATGGCAATATCATTCCTCAGAACTTGCCTGAAGCGAAGAAAATTTTTACCGCTTTAGCTAAAGAAAATGTGCCACAAGCGAAAGAATCATTAGCGCAGGTTGAAACCATGATGGCGAATCAAGCTAAGTCCCCTGCAACAGCAGCAGTCAAAAAATAAATCGCTTCTTCAAAAAATACTCTCCTCGGAGAGTATTTTTTTACCACCAAATACCAATCAAGACACTGACCACCACAAAACTCAATAGCGTGCTAATCATCAGTGGAGTGAGTGCTTTTTCATTCAAACCATACACTTGCCCAAAAATTCCAAACAAAGACGGCATCGGCAAAGCCGCAATCAAGGTCCCTGCATAAATCATCTTTGGGTCCAATTCAGTCAAATAGGTCAGCCCTAAATAAACCAAGAGTGGCATACAAATATTTTTGGACACCACCAGATAAACGGTTTGTAAGTTAAACGATTGAATGGTTAGCCCGACCATTCCCCCACCAATAATAAAGAGCGCTAAAGGTGCAGCGGTCTGACCTAACATCGCAAATACTTGGTCGATTAAATGTGGAATTTGAAGTTCGAAAATCGCACAACCCATACCAATCATCACCGACAAAAACAGTGGATTTTTAAGTAGCGTGAGAAATGTGGTTTTTAAAATGGAGGCTAAATTGGCTTGTCTTTGTCGCCCTATTTCCGCCAGAGTGAGCATCAGCGGTACAAGAAATACACTTTCAATGATCACCACCAATGAAATATAAATCATCGCTTCACTTCCCATTAGCAGCGTCAAAATCGCTGCTCCCAATAACCCCGTATTGGACATGGATGCTCCCAGTGAAAAAACTGCGGCGTGGGTAAAGTGATTCTTAAACAGCTTTTGACCTAAAATAAAAGCCGTAATAAATAAGCCAAAGGTCACAGCGGCATAAACATAAAAATATGACGGATACCAAATTTCATGCAGATCTTTTGATGCTAAGGCATGCAACAATAAAGCAGGTAATGCAATTTTGATGACAAAAGCACTGATCGCGGTCATTTGCTCTTTAGCGAGCAATTGGATTTTGACAGAGGCAAAACCAAGGAAGAGTAGGAAAAATACTGGAAAAATTACCGAAAAAATCATTCAAGCTGTTCCTTTTCCAGATGATGTAAGTAAAGACCTATCCTAGGATACACCTTTACTCAGTTGAAATATTTTTAAAGCCCAATGGCGAAGCAAAATGCTTATGCGATTAGAACGCAGAAAACAAATCTTTGATCCCATGTGGCTGACACCGTAAATACTGCGGTGCAATAGAGACTTTCCCACCCAATTCTGCAGCGGCATGCCACGGCCATCGTGGGTCATACAACATGGCACGCGCCAGACCAATTGCATCTGCTTCTTGCGCTTCTAAAATATGTTCAGCCTGCTTAGCTTCTGTAATCAAGCCCACCGCAATGACTGGAATTTTCACCGCTTGTTTCACTGCATGGGCAAAAGGCACTTGATACTTGGGCTTAATCTGAATGTCTTGTTCCACGTGCAAGCCACCACTTGAAACATGAATATAAGCCGCACCGAGTTGCTCTAACGCTTTCGATAGCCCAACCGTTGAATCAATATCCCAACTTTCTGTTGCAGTCGACTCCATCCAGTCGGTCGCAGATAAACGTATACCCACGGGATAGTTTTCAGGAACAGCTTGTTTAATGGCTTGAAACACTTCTAAGGTAAATCGAATACGGTTTTCAAAACTTCCACCATATTCATCGGTACGTCGGTTCGACAGGGGTGACATAAACTGATGCAACAAATAGCCATGCGCTGCATGTAGCTCGATCAGCTCAAAACCTGCATCTACTGCGCGCACTGCTGCGCTAGCAAAATCATCGATAATGTCTTGCATCTCCTTCACACTCAAAGCATGTGGTGCATGTTCTTCAGGCTTAAAGGGGACATCACTGGCAGACACCGTTTGCCAACCATGCGGTTCATTCGGTTTGATCTGACCTTTTCCCGACCAAGGTCGGTCGGTCGATGCTTTACGTCCCGCATGTGCCAGTTGGATGGCAAAAGGCATCGGAGAGAGTATTTTGACTTTTTGAAGTAAGGCCTTCATTTGCGCACGTTGCAAATCATTCCACAGTCCTAAATCCGCAAAGCTGATCCGTCCTACCGCTTGTACGGCTGTCGCTTCAACAATACATAGACCCGCACCTGACAAAGCATAATTGGCCCATTGTTGCTCATGCCAATAGCTCAGCTCACCCGCATCATTGGCTGAGTATTGGCACATCGGCGCAATCACGATTTTATTTGTTAAGTTTAGATCCCCAAATTGAATGGGTTGAAATAATAATGGCATCACAGCTCTCCCTGTACTCACTATGATCTATAACAAATAAAGTGCCTTGCATTCAATGCTAAAAGTGCAAATCTGCTGTCAAACCTTTGCACTTTTATGGCTATCCATTTAGAAAGTAATGCGGCTTCCAAGCCCCAAGACTAATGCATTATCCACCACATGGCTTGAACCTGAGTTGATCACATACTGAATGTTGGGACGTAACATTAACCACGGCATAGCGTTATAGCTATAGTTCAGTTCAATATTGTATTCTGCGCTCGCATCATACTGTGCTTTACCCGCAGTAAATCGCTCATTCAGATGTACACGATTCACTCCCAAACCTAAAATATCCGTCGGATGCTGCTCAAATAAACCAATATATTTCAGCCCCACTTGTTGTGAGTTGTCTACTTTATTGGTGATGCGATCATGCCATGTAAAATTGGCAAAACTATGCAAACCTTGGCGCCCTGCACCCGTTGAAGTCAGTTGCTGTTCGATGGCAATCCAACCTGCAAACGTCCGATCTTCGCCCACCACACCTTTGCCATAAGCCACGTCATATTGGTTGTTTGGGTCATCTGCGGTGTTATATATTCCACCGACCCGATAGCTCCCCGCCAAACCATTGAACAGTGCTTTCGGTGCCCAAATCACTTCTACTGGAATAGTCACACCATCGGCATGTTCTGTGTCTAGACTCCAACCCTGTCCCTCGGCTTTGCCATTGCCATTATCTGGATTAAATTCGTACACCCCAATTTGCGTTGCCACTTCAGGAGTCACTTGATATTTAATGCGACCGCCCCATTGTGAAACCGGCGTATTCATCCAGATATTGCCCTGCCATTTCCCCATTTGTGCGGCACAAAAGGCATTACTGACAAAATCACAGGCCATCACATCAAAGTCAGAACCCAAACCCAGTCGCCCAACTTTGACACTGAGCCCTTGTTCTTTAAAACGCTTTTCAATCGAAAGCTCTGACAAACGGCTGTCTTGGTTTCCACGGCCATAGGTGGCTTGTACATTGGCTAATTGCGGTGCAGAAGGATCTTGTAAATCGCGAATAGAGGTACTTTGTCCTTGACGCGCAGTCGCAACAAAACGAACGGTGACCCCTTCCCAGCCGGCTAGCTTCTCTAAATCAAATTGTGTTCCTAGCCAAAACTGCGAAGCAGTACTTGGGCTTGCACCTGCATTGCGACCACCATCCGCCAAATAGTTGGTATCTGTTAAAGCATTTGCTTCAAGCTTAATGCCTTTTTGCGCCAATTCAGTTCGTTTTCCCTGCCAGTCACCAAACAAATACTGACCCTGTACATCCAACATTTGCTCCGCATGACACACTGTCGCCCAAGCACACATTGCTGTTGCAAATAAAGAGAAAGAAAACTGTCGCATAAAACCTAAGCCCCAAACTAAAATGAAGAACAATTCATTTTATTTAAATGAAAAATTTAATGAAAAGTACATAATTTTTAAACAAAGATCTCAGCAAAATTTTTATCATTAAGTCAAAAAAAAGTTATCAATATCGTCCACAGCTATAAATAGAAGATTGGATTCGGGTGATTCATAGCAGTTTTCACTCAATTCAAGAGTGTAATTTAAGGAAGATGATTCCTGATCACACTTGCACTCTAGCTCCGTACAAATGTGCTAAAGGCAAGCCTCTCGTTGAAATCACTTGCAATCTTGCGTGTACACCGCAATATTAGCCTCAAGTTTTATCAGCTCATGTTGCCATGCCAGAATTACCCGAAGTTGAAACCACCAAAGCCAGTTTAGCGCCGTTATTAGATCAACAAGTACTCAGTATTGAAGTTCGCCAGTCGAGCCTGCGCTGGCCGATTCCCGCCGATCTCAGCAAACTGGTGGGACAGCGTTTAATTCAACTCAAACGCCGTTCTAAATACATTTTGGCCGTTTTTGAACAAGACACGATGCTTTGGCATTTGGGCATGTCCGGGAGTTTCCGTATTTGTGAGGTCGGTGAAACGCTGCGTAAACACGATCATTTGATTATTCGTTTTGAAGATGTCGAGCTACGCTACCATGATCCGCGCCGCTTCGGCTGTATTTTATGGCTGGATGAATATTCGCAAACCAAGTTAATCGATACCCTTGGGCCTGAACCGCTGAGTGCTGATTTTAACGCTGAATATTTAAGTCAAAAGTTGAAAAATAAACAGGTCGGCATAAAAGTTGCAGTCATGGATAATCATGTGGTGGTTGGTGTCGGAAATATCTATGCCACAGAGAGTTTGTTTAATTTGGGCATACACCCTGCGCAAGTGGCGTCTAGTTTAACGCCCAGCCAAATTGAAAAATTGGTGGTCGAGGTTAAACGTATTTTGCAGCAGGCCATCAATTTAGGTGGTTCTACCTTGCGGGACTATTCCAATGCGATGGGTGAAAATGGTTACTTTCAACAAACCTTATTGGCTTATGGCCGAGCAGGTGAAATGTGTGTGAACTGCGAAACCACACTTGAAAACATCAAACTAGGACAGCGTGCTTCTGTATTTTGTCCCGAATGCCAACCGCTAAAAAAAGTGCAACCTAAGCCCAAAGCCACAGCTCGAGGAAAAACCAAATGAAAACTGCCATTGTTCGTCATATTTTGGTCAAAGACAAAGACCTCGCTGAACAACTGAAAAAGAAAATCCACGATGGTGCCGATTTCGCCAAAATTGCCAAGCAATACTCCACCTGTAATTCAGCTAAACGCGGTGGTGAACTGGGTGAAGTCAAAAAAGGCCAACTGGTGCCTGTGATTGATAAATTGGTCTTTAGTGCTGCTGAAAAAGTACTACATGGTCCCATCAAGAGCCAATTTGGTTTTCATTTACTAGAAATTAAATTCCGTATGGATTTTTAAAAGCTGCGCGTTGTGTGATGTGTTTAAGCCTAAACACATCACGAACACTGTATTTGATTAAGCCTCTTTCATCTCATATGTCCAAGCATCAACGCGTTCGCCAGACTCCAACGTCCCTTGTACCCTCACCCGTTGATACTGTATCCCTTCAAACTCATCCAACGCATCCCAATGTTCGGTTAATTTTTCACTGCTAAAAAAATATCCTTCAACTGCTGCTGCTTGCGGATCTAAAACAATGGCGAATAAGCCTTTGTCGGGTCCCCAATCTAAAATATGCACCACGCCATGCACATAGCCTTTTTGCCATGTTCCACCTATACGCTCTAAAAGATGGGCATTTTCATGATTTGGACGGAGCGTCCCGTAGACAAATAATTGGTTCATTCGGCATCACCACAGCTATTCAATCAGCGCGCATCATAAAGTCAAAATTGTACAAAAACCAGTCTTTCGATAAGTCTCAGACATAAAAAACGGCACTTGATGTGCCGTTTTATTTTAACCGTTCGATTACTGACGTTTTTTCAATTCATCACGAATTTCACGTAGCAACGCGATATCTTCTGGCGTTGCTGCTGGTTCTGGCGCTACTTCTTCTTGTTTACGGCGCATACGATTAATCATTTTCACCATTAAGAACACCACCCATGCCAAAATGATGAAATTAATTAAAATCGTAAGGAAGTTACCATAAGTCAGGACGTTCACCCCAGCTTTGGTCAACTCATCTAAAGACTGTAAATTGTTTGGGTTATCCCCTAAAACAAAGAATTTCTGTGTGAAATCTACACCTCCACCAGTCACAACCGTGATCAATGGCATAATGATGTCTTTCACCAAGGAATCGACAATTTTACCAAATGCACCACCGATGATTACACCGACAGCCAAATCAATCATGTTGCCTTTTACCGCAAATTCGCGGAACTCTTGAACAATACTCATCTAAATCTCCAGTTATTTTTTGACTTTAATTTATGTGACGAAGTATACATTAATTTTATAGCTTCATTTCCACGTAATTTACTCGGAAATCATCTGCTTTTATATATTGGTTTGCTAATTTTAAACAAAAAAATGCCATCAATAAATTGATGGCATTTTTAAATGTCGCGGCCCCGATGGGGCAACATCATTTTTAAAACTTATTTACCAGAACGGTTACGTT
The DNA here is from genome assembly GCF_002018925.1 of Acinetobacter sp. MF4642. Classification (NCBI taxonomy): domain Bacteria; kingdom Pseudomonadati; phylum Pseudomonadota; class Gammaproteobacteria; order Moraxellales; family Moraxellaceae; genus Acinetobacter; species Acinetobacter sp. MF4642. Next base: position 24,234 of record NZ_MVON01000025.1, on the reverse strand, counting down.
TACGTTCGTTTTCAGTCAAGTAACGCTTACGGATACGGATTGACTTAGGTGTTACTTCAACTAATTCATCATCTTCAATGAATTCAAGCGCTTGTTCAAGCGTATATTCAACAGCAGGAACAAGAGTCAACGCATCATCAGTACCAGAAGCACGTACGTTTGTTAACTGTTTTGCTTTAGTTGGGTTAACTGTCATGTCATCTGAACGAGAGTTAATACCAATGATCATACCTTCGTAAACTTCTAACTGAGGTTTAGCAAATAGACGACCACGGTCCTGCAATGTGAACAATGCATAGCCAAGGCAAGTACCTTGAACCATAGAAATCAACACACCGTTTTGACGTTTCGCAACAGTACCTTGTTTCATTGGACCGTAATGCGAGAAGCTTGAAGTCATGATTCCTGTACCAGAAGTCATGGTCAAGAATTCAGAGCGGAAACCAATTAAGCCACGTGAAGGAACAGTTGCTTCAATACGGATACGGCCTTTACCGTCAACTTCCATATTCGTCATTTCGCCTTTACGGTGACCCATTTGTTCCATTACAGAACCTTGGTGCTGTTCTTCAACGTCAAATGTTACGTTTTCGTATGGCTCTTGCTTTTCGCCATCAACTTCTTTCAAGATTACTTGTGGGCGAGATACGCCCATCTCGAAGCCTTCACGACGCATGTTTTCAATAAGAACTGAAAGGTGAAGTTCACCACGACCAGATACTTTGAAACGGTCTGGACTATCAGTGTCTTCAACACGTAACGCTACGTTATGAATTAATTCACGATCTAAACGCTCACGGATGTTACGTGAAGTTACGAACTTACCTTCTTTACCAGCAAACGGTGAGTTGTTTACTTGGAAAGTCATCGTTACTGTAGGTTCATCTACAGACAATGGTGGTAAAGCTTCAACATTTTTCGGATCACAAATTGTGTCAGAGATATGAAGTTCATCAATACCTGTGATACATACGATATCGCCTGCTTGAGCAGAATCAACATCAACACGTTCTAAACCGTGGTAACCCATGATTTTTAAGATACGACCGTTACGAGTCTTACCTTCTTTGTCAATTACAGTAACTTGAGTGTTCAGACCAACTGAACCACGTTGAATACGACCAACACCGATAACACCTACGAAGCTGTTATAGTCAAGTGAAGAAATCTGCATTTGGAATGGACCATCAACATCAACTGCTGGTGGCTCAACAATGTCTACGATAGTTTGGAACAATGGAGTCATATCTTCAGCAAGTTCTTCTGGAGATGGACCAGCAACACCACGAAGACCTGAAGCGTAAACAACTGGGAAGTCTAACTGTTCGTCAGAACCACCAAGGTTATCAAACAAATCAAATACTTGGTCAATAACCCAATCTGGACGCGCGCTTGGCTTGTCGACTTTGTTGATAATTACGATTGGCTTCAAACCACGTGCGAACGCTTTTTGCGTTACGAAACGAGTTTGTGGCATTGGACCTTCTTGAGAGTCAACAAGAAGAAGTACACAGTCAACCATCGACATTACACGTTCAACTTCACCACCGAAGTCCGCGTGTCCTGGGGTGTCGACGATGTTAATACGGTATTCTGTATTGGTACGTGCATCTAACCATTTGATTGCAGTGTTTTTTGCAAGAATGGTAATACCACGTTCACTTTCAATCGCGCCTGAATCCATGACACGCTCAATCTCACCTGCACGATCGCCAAGTGCACCTGATTGCTGTAAAAGTTTGTCTACTAGAGTGGTTTTACCGTGGTCAACGTGCGCAATGATGGCAATGTTGCGGAGAGTTTTGATATCTGACATGTAAATTCGATACGCCTAAAGTTTGAGGGCAAATTATACAGAAAAATAATAGAATTTAGTAGTGACAGTTTATTGACAGACTCATTTTTTTTGATAAGTGGTGTGTAATTAATTTTGTAAAGCTGTGTAAAGCGATTAGAATAGCGCCACCTTGCTAACACCCTTTGACATATGTCTGATCAGAAACTCTCTCCCAATCAAACAGATCAACTCGATTTGGTCTATGGTTTAAACGACCGCCCTCGCCCAATCATTGCTTTTCTTGCTGCCTTTCAACATCTCCTTGCAATTATTGTCCCAATTGTTACTCCGGGCTTACTCATCTGTCTAGCGCTTGGTGTATCGAAAGAAGACACCAACATGATTTTATCCATGTCTTTGGTCATTTCAGGGATTGCAACCTTCTTACAATGTAAAAAAGTTGGACCTTTTGGTGCAGGCTTATTAATTGTTCAGGGCACCAGTTTTAACTTTATCGGCCCGATTATTGGAATTGGCTCTGCCATGGTTGCTGCAGGTACTCCTGTAGAATCCGTCATGGCTGCAATTTTTGGTGTGGTAATCGCAGGTTCATTTATTGAAATGGGCGTGTCACGTATTCTGCCGTGGGTGAAAATGCTCATTACCCCATTGGTAACAGGCATTGTGGTGTTATTGATTGGTTTGACTCTCATTAAAGAAGGTCTGATCAGCATGGGTGGTGGCTATCAAGCCATGTCAAACAATACCTTTGCCAATGCAGACAACTTAATCATGTCCTGTACAGTACTGGCACTGATCATTATATTGAACCGTATTCGCATTACTTGGGTAAAAAGTTCGGCTATTTTAATCGCACTGATTGTCGGTTATGTGTTGGCAGGCTTTATGGGGCATCTCGACTTTTCAGGTCTTCAGGATGCACCTCTGGTTCAAATTCCAACCCCAATGCACTTTGGTTTAGACTTCTCTTGGAGTTTGTTTATTCCAATGGCCTTTATTTACCTTGTGACCTCTTTAGAGGCGATTGGTGATATTACGGCAACCTCTAAACTCTCGAACCAACCTGTCGATGGTGCAACATGGATGGAGCGTATTAAAGGTGGTGTCTTGGTGAATGGTGCAAACTCTTTCCTTGCGGGTATTTTCAACACCTTCCCTAGCTCGGTCTTTGCACAAAACAATGGCGTAATTCAACTCACTGGCGTTGCGAGCCGTTATGTCGGCATCTGGATTGCCGCATTATTGGTGATTCTAGGTTTACTCCCTGCTGTTGCAGGTGTGATTCAGGCAGTGCCTCAAGCTGTTTTAGGCGGCGCTGTGATGGTGATGTTTGGAGCTGTAGCAGCTTCTGGAATTAACATTCTGTCAGGTATTCATCTTGACCGCCGCGCACTACTGATTATTGCCATTTCATTGGCACTCGGTTTAGGTGTTGCACAAGTTCCACAAATTTTGGAACACTTACCTGAATTATTCCGTAACATCTTCAGTTCAGGTGTTGCGACAGGTGGTATTGCAGCTTTGTTATTAAATATTATTCTTCCTGAAACGAAGAAATAATTGTTCATTTCAGTATGCACTTTGCCCAGCACTGTCTGGGCATCGTTTTTACAATGGAGTATATAAAATGGATCCACGAAGTGAAGTTGTTCTTCGCCAGCAAGAATTTCTCTCTGGTTCAGTTTTACTGGTCAATGCACCGTGTGACGAATTAAATACACAGCTGATTGGTGCTGTAGAGCCACATTTTTGGACATGGAATTTTAACGAATTACAATATTTCCAAAACCAACAAAGTGATGTGCATTTTGGTACAGATTTACCTGATGTCGCTTTTGATCAAGCCATCGTGTTTGTTCCAAAGTCAAAAGAACTACTCAATTATGTCCTACACCAACTGGTGAGTCGTTTGGCCGTAGGCGCATCGATCTTTTTAGTCGGTGAAAAGAAAGGCGGTGTAGAACGCGCGTCTAAACAGCTGCAACCTTTTGGTAAAACCCTCAAATTAGACAGCGCTCGACATTGTCAAATGTGGCAGTTAGTCACCGAAAAAACCGTAACCGCAAAACCTTTGGCCGATTGGGCACAACTCTATACCGTGCCCACCCCGAAAGGTGAATTACAGATTTGCGCATTACCGGGTGTGTTTAGTCAAAATCGTCTGGATGTGGGTACAGCCGTGTTATTGCCTCACCTTTCACAGGTCACTTCTGGAAAAATTGCAGACTTTGGCTGTGGTGCAGGCGTGATCAGTGCTTATTTGGCCAAGTTAAATCCGAAAAATCGCATTTTTGCACTGGATGTCGATGCCTTTGCACTCGCTTCAACAAAAATGACTTTTGAGAAAAATAACCTTTTGCCAGAACAACTTGAGATTAAAGCGGTACACGGAATTGAGGATGCCCCTCTGTTTTTACACGCAATCGTCAGCAATCCCCCATTCCATCAAGGCATTCATACAGATTACAATGCCAGCGAAAATTTATGCAAAACATCCCGTCGCCATCTTAAATCGGATGGCGAGTTGTGGATTGTTGCCAACCGCTTTCTGAATTATCCATTACTCATTGAGCAAAGTTTTGGCCAATGTACAACCAAAGCCGATCAACAAGGCTTTAAAGTGCTGTTTGCCAGCACACAAAAGAAATCTTAAGGAACAATGATGAGCGAAACGACTCAACCAGCTCAACTCAAGCGGAAGCTTGGAGCTCGCCATCTGAATATGATCGCCATTGGTGGTTCAATTGGTACAGGTTTATTCCTTGCCTCAGGTGCAACCATTGCAAATGCTGGCCCTGGCGGGGCGTTATTGGCCTACTGCTTAATTGGTGTGATGATTTACTTTCTCATGACCAGTCTGGGTGAGTTGGCAACACACAACCCAACATCGGGTGCATTTTTCACCTATGGCACCAAGTATGTTGAAGGCGGTTTTGGTTTCGCCCTTGGCTGGAACTATTGGTATAACTGGGCCATTACGGTTGCATTTGAATTGGTTGCAGTTCAATTCATCATGAAATTCTGGTTTCCCGACCTGCCCGGTTTCTACTGGAGTGCTCTCTTCTTAGCTGTTGTCTTTGGGATCAATGCACTGACAGTCAAAGGCTTTGGTGAAAGTGAATTCTTCTTTTCCTTAGTCAAAGTCCTTGCCATTATTGTGTTTATCATCATTGGTATTTTCATGATTGCTAAAATCATGATGACGCCTGGTGTCGCAACTTTTGCCAACTGGACTAAAGATGAAGCACCCTTCGTTGGCGGCTTATCTGCACTGATTGGTGTCGCGATGATTGCAGGATTCTCGTTCCAAGGTACTGAGATGGTCGGTGTTGCTGCAGGTGAATCGAAAGATCCACAAAAGACGATTCCGATTGCCATCAAACAGATTTTTTGGCGCATCCTACTGTTTTATGTGGTGTGTATTTTCATTATCGGTACACTCATTTCATATGATGATCCACTTTTGTTACAAGCGGCTTCATCAGAGAATATTGCACTCTCTCCATTTACCCTCCTCTATGAAAAAGCAGGTTTTGCCTTTGCTGCCAGCGTGATGAATGCTGTGATTTTAACCGCGATTCTATCGGCAGGTAACTCAGGGATGTATTCATCGACGCGCATGCTGTTTAATATGGCCCAAAATGGCAGTGCACCTAAAGTGTTTGCCAAATTAGACCCTCGCGGCGTACCCATGAATGCGCTTTATGCGACAACAGCAATTGCTGCTCTCTGTTTCTTAACTACTTTCATTGGCGAAGAACAAGTCTTCAACTGGTTGCTTAACATGTCGGGTATGTGTGGCTTTATTGTTTGGTTAGGAATTGCTGTTTCACACTATCGTTTCCGTAAAGGCTATGTTGCCCAAGGTCATAAGGTTGAAGACTTAGCTTATCGTGCGAAATTCTTCCCTTTTGCACCGTGGTTTGCCTTTATTCTGTGTGCAATTGTTGTTTTAGGTCAAAACTACCAAGCAGTACTTGATGGCGAATGGCTCTCTGTTTTATCGACCTATATCGGTATTTTCTTATTCTTGGCGATTTGGCTCGGCTATAAATGGAAATACAAAACCAAACTGGTTTCTTACCAAGAAATGGATGTCAGTCCAATGAATCCTGATCGCGAATAAAAACCATTCATAATAAAAGACAGCCTTCGGGCTGTCTTTTATTACCCTCATTTCATTTTTTATTCTTTCATTCAAAACATAATACATTAATTAATAAAGAAATTTTCAATAAGGCAGTCCAATTATTGACGTCACATAAAAGCGATACACATGATTCGGATCTAGCCTAAAATTAGTTAATATTCTGCAACCTGCATCCGTTCACTTATGCGATAAACAATTGACATACTTAGGCATTAAAAAGGACATACTTGATTTAGCTCCCTCCCTATTCGCACTGCCATAACCAAATGTTACGGATCATTGAGTACTGATCTCTATCTAATTTTTAGACAGAAAATAAAGTAACTTCAAATTATCCCAAGCTAGAAATGTTATCTCGATGGCAAACAAATCCCTGTAAAACCAGATAACTAAAAATATCCATTCATTCTAAAGGCAAAGTTATTATCAATGTCGTGAAGCATGAGTGACTAAAATCCACTCTTCATTCTTCTTATATTCATCCTCTAAAATGAAATACTTCTAACTGTATTTAATATCCTATACGTAAATAAACATGAACACCGTAAGCCTTAAAGGCTCTTGTATTGAGCTTGAGTTTATTTTCAACGATGTGAGTTAACATAAATTTCATTATTTTAGACATAAAAAAACGACTCCGAAGAGTCGTTTTTTAGTTAAAACTCAGATTATTGAGCTTGAACTGTACGGCTGCCAGAAATTGTCGCGAATACACGACGGTTCATAGCACGACCTTCTTTAGTTTTGTTGTCAGCAATCGGTTGGTCCCAAGCGAAACCTTGAGTAGACAAACGAGCTGGGTCAACGTTGTATTCGTTTACTAGAGACGATTTAACAGAGTTAGCACGAGCTAAAGATAAACGTTCGTTCAATGCACGTGGACCAGTGTTGTCTGTGTGACCTTCGATGCGAGCAGTAGCATTTGGATATTCCACTAACTTCTCAGCAACTTTAGCGATTTCTGGCTTGTATTGATCTTTGATGTTTGATTTGTTTGTATCAAAGAACACACGAAGTTCCATGTTAAGGTCTTCAGTTAACTCTTGTGGTTGAACTGGAGCAACTGGCTCAACTGGAGCAACTTCTACTACTGGAGCAGCAGGTTTCAAGTGACCACCAAGAACTACGTTAAGACCAGCAAGCGCTGTGTAGTTCCAGAAATCTTCATCGATGTTGTAAGTAGCACGAGCTTCAGTACGTAGAGATAAAGCATCGTTCAAGCGCCAGAAAGCACCGAAACCAGCATTACCTAAAGTACCTTCATCTTTCCAGCCTTCGCCAGAAAGTGAACCATCACCTTTATACTTGTAGTGACCAGCACCTAAAAGTACATACGGCTTGATTTTGCTGTCGTAGTTTTTAGTGATCAAATCAGAAGTAGCGTAGAAGTTACCGTTGATTTGAGTTTGTTTGTATTCAGCACCAGCAGGTACATCACCTTCAACATCACCTTTAACTTGGTTGTATTCAGCTTCGAAACCTAACCAAGGAGTCAATTCAACACCAAGCGCTGCACCAACGAATAAATCGTCTTGTAGCTCAGGACCACCTGTTAAATGATCATCCCAGCTATTATTGTGTTTACTGTCTTGGAAAGTGTAACCAAGCATTAATGGAGTAACAGTTACGCCCGCGTTTGCAGCAGCTAAAGGAGCAGCTACGAGCATTGCTAATGCAATACGACTCATTTTCATGGATTTATCCTCCAGAGATAACAATTGTTTTTCAAGCTTAAGCTTAAAATTATTTAACCATTCTGAGATAGGCTTTTTTATACCCCAGTTTTATTTTTAAGCTATTCGCAATGAATCATACAAACACTTTATTTTTTTTCCAAGTGCTTGATAACTTTAATCAAGTAAATTATTGACAAAATTACTTACAAATTCCGTTGTAATTCGGTAATTTTTTACTCAATTTTTACTTGCGAATAGCTTATTTTCACTTGTCTTACATTTTAACAGTTTTTTAAACAAGTTGAGTACTACTAATTATGTATAAAATTTGTTTGATAAACAAAGCTTTAATAAATTAAAAATAGCCCACAACAATAAAACTGGATAACCATATGTTTTTTATAAATAAAAAAGGGTTCACATTATTTGAACTCATGATCACCATTAGCATTATTCTGATCATTTGTACAATCGCACTTCCTCACTTTCATCAGTATATGGCCTCACAAGAGCGAAGCAAAACACTGAATACATTAAGAAATAGTATTCAGGCAGCCAAAAACATGGCTAACCTGCAACGTCAAAATATCACCATTTGTCCGAGTCAAGACCTTGTTCAATGCCAAAATCATCAATGGAACACAGGTTTTATTGTATTTATCGATAATAATAAAAACCGACGAGTAGATACCAATGAAACGATTATTCGGACAGAACAACAACAGCTTAAATATGGCAATCTTGATTGGCGCGGCACCCTCAGTCTTCCATCCTTAAGCTTTAAAGCTGAAAATGGCCTCCCCCTTGGCTCAAATGGAACCTTCTATTACTGCTCTATACAAAGTCAGGATCACTTTAAACTGGTCATGAGTAAAATGGGGCAGACCCGAACAGAACTCATCAATACTTGTAACTAGACCCATGAGTCCATAATCACGTTTTCAGCTTTTCTCGCTAGCAAATTTGCATATACTGCTTAAGTTTCCAACAAAACGCATAAGTGATTCGGAGAAGAAAATGACAGACATCGTAATTGTGAATGGTGCTCGTACGGCAATGGGCGGTTTTCAAGGCAGTTTAGCCAGTGTAACCGCGCCTGAACTCGGTGCTGTGACGATTAAAGAAGCGATTGCTCGTGCTAGCCTACACGCAAACGATGTAGAAGAAGTAATCATGGGCTGTGTTCTACCTGCGGGATTAAAGCAAGGTCCAGCACGTCAAGCTATGCGCCAAGCAGGTTTACCTGATTCAACAGGTGCCGTGACCATCAATAAATTATGTGGTTCTGGCATGAAAGCGGTAATGCAAGCTGCGGATATGATCAAAGCTGGTTCAGCAAATATCGTGGTTGCAGGTGGCATGGAGTCGATGACCAATGCTCCTTATATTTTAACCAAAGCGCGTGCGGGCTACCGTATGGGACATGGCGATGTCAAAGACCACATGTTCCTTGATGGCTTAGAAGATGCAGAAACAGGTCGATTGATGGGTTCTTTTGCACAAGATATGGCCAATACCCGTGGCTATACGCGTGAGCAAATGGATGCCTTCGCGATTCGTTCTTTAGAGCGTGCACAAACAGCGGTCAACGAAGGTTACTTTGCAGATGAAATCGTGCCTGTGACCGTTTCATCTCGCAAAGGTGATGTTGTCGTTGATAAAGATGAACAACCGTTCAATGCCAATATTGCAAAAATTCCAAGCCTTCGTCCTGCTTTCGCTAAAGATGGAACTATCACTGCTGCAAATGCAAGCTCAATCTCGGATGGTGCATCCGCACTGGTTTTAACTTCAGCAGAAAATGCATCGAACAAAGGTTTAGCACCATTAGCGAAAATTGTGGCTTATGCATCGAACTCACAACATCCATCAGAGTTCACTATTGCACCAGTCGGTGCAATTGAAAAAGTGCTTAAGAAAACAGGTTGGAATGCACAGGACGTAGACCTTTGGGAAATCAATGAAGCTTTTGCAATGGTGACCATGTGTCCAATCGATGACTTCAAACTTGATCCAGCAAAAGTGAACATCAATGGTGGAGCTTGCGCACTGGGTCACCCTGTCGGTTCAACTGGTTCACGTATTATCCTAACTTTGATTCATGCGCTTAAACGTACAGGTGGTAAAAAAGGGATTGCGACACTATGCATCGGCGGTGGTGAAGCAACGGCTGTAGCGATTGAATTACTTTAATATGCAAGTAGCCCTCTTTTATTGACATATTTTATACAATAAAAGATTGGATGATTAGTTGATATAAAAGCGACATTTATGAAAATCCCTCGACTGCGAGGGATTTTTTATTACAGGATTGTATTAGGGGGCGATCTTAACGACTTGTTAAAATAACGACGAAAAAAACAACAAGGATAAGACAATGCAACTGAATCACTACCTCAACTTTAATGGTCAAACTTAAGCCGCTTTTAATTTTTACAAGTCTGTCTTTGGTGGAGAGTTTGCAACGTTCATGCGTTATGGAGACTTACCTTCAGATGAAAGTTCAGTTACCCTTTCCGACGCTGACCAACAAAAAATCATGTATGTTTCACTTCCCATCAATGCCAGCACGATTCTGACGGCTTCGGATACTAACGATCAGTTTTGTGCTCAGAGCAATACTGTTTTTACTGTAGGCAACAACCACTATATTTCGATTAACTTAGATGCCCATGAACAAGCCGATGCAAAACGCTTATTTGATGCACTTTCAGCCAATGGAAAAATAGAGATGCCTCTAGAGAAAACATTTTGGGGCGCACTCTATGGTGCATTTACCGATCAATTTGGAGTGAAGTGGATGGTGAATTGCCAATTAGAAGAAGGATAAAATGCATCTTCTTTTTAAACATCAATATTTGAGAATTGCGCAATAATAGTGAGCCCCAAGGTAATAAAACCGATACCGAGCCATCCAGCCAAATCGATGTTCTGCCCTAAAAATGCTTTAGCAAGGAGTGCTGTAGCGATGACACCAATGCCAGACCACAGCACATATAAAATTCCCGCTTGCATAAATTTCAAGGCATAGGCTGCACACGCAAAAGAAATCATATAAAGCACCAGTGCAATACCTTGATCCAACTTATTGACCAAGCCATTACCTTTGGCGGAATAAAAAGTCGAAAGGACATCTGTAGCAATAGCAATAAGTAACCAAATGACACCGGGATTAATTTTTGCAAAAAGTGCCATCATGTCCAATTTACCTGCTTCTTTTGCTTCAATTTGTTCATCAAAAATGCTGCATATAAATACAAAAAAGCTGAACCGAAGTCCAGCTTTTCATTGCTTGCTTAAAAAATTAAGCGCCCGTTTGATAACTGGCTTGTGCAACGGCTGTTGATGCTTGATATGGATTTCTAAAATCATTTAAACCCACTGCAGCCTCAAGAATGTCTTTACCTTCTTTAATGACAAAGGTATCAAAGCCTGAACGTTTCATGTAGTTCAAGACATCTTTAAACACATCACCTGTTGCACGTAGTTCACCTTGGAAACCTTGGCGACGTAATAGCGCTGCAAATGAATAGCCACGACCATCGTTAAAACCGGCAAAATCAATAAAGATGGCATCTAGCTGATCTAAAGGGAACTCATGCGTTTCAGGAGAAGCATCGACTGTAACCAGTAGTGCTTTTTTACCCGAAACTTCAGCTAATTGATCTAACTGCTCAACCGTTAAAACCACATCACCTTGCGGTAAAACACCATCTTCACCAATCACTTGGTAAGTATTGTCTGCAATCGAACCATCTTTAGAGAGGACTTGTAGTGCTGTATTAAGCATATGCACGCTCCTTAAAAGGTTGAATGCCTACACGGCGATAAGTATCAATGAATTCTTCACCCTCAGCACGAAGGTCAAGATAAGTATTTAAAATTTCTTCAACGATGTCTGGCACAACTTCAGCTGCAAATGAAGGGCCTAAAATGTCACCAATTGAAGCATCATGATCGGCATTACCACCCAAAGTGATTTGGTAGAATTCAGCGCCTTTTTTGTCTACACCTAAAATACCAATGTTGCCCACATGGTGATGACCACATGCATTCATACAACCTGAAATATTCAGATCCAGTTTGCCAAGGTTATAAATGGTATCTAAGTCATCAAAACGGCGTGAAATCGCTTCTGAAATAGGAATCGATTTCGCATTTGCCAGTGAACAGAAGTCACCGCCTGGGCAGCAGATAATGTCGGTTAAGAAACCAATGTGTGCACGCGCTAGATTGTTTTTCTCAAGAATAGTCCACAGTTCAAATAAATCCTTCTGTGGCACATCTACCAAAGAAATATTTTGCTCATGCGTGGTCCGCAGTTCACCAAAGGTGTATTTGTCTGCAAGATCTGCAATCAAATTCATCTCTTCCGTGGTCACGTCACCCGGTGCAATACCCGTACGCTTCAACGAAATCGTTACAATACGGTAGCCCTTCACTTTATGCGCACTGGTATTGATATTGAACCACTGTTTAAATTTCGGATGTGCAGCAAACTGTTCAGAAAAATCTTCATCTGCATAATCTTGATAATCAAACGGTATAAATTCTTCGTCTAATTTCTGCAAAATTTCAGGCTTAATTTTTAAAGTTTTAATGGTGTGCGCAAACTCAGCTTCGACTTTCTCAGCAAAAACTTGAGGCGTCAACGCTTTCACCAAAATCTTAATACGTGCTTTGTATTTGTTATCACGGCGACCGTGTAAGTTATAAACACGCAGTACGGCTTCTAAGTAAGCAATCAGGTCTTCACGTGGCAAGAACTCACGAATGAAACTACCAATCACAGGGGTACGACCTAAGCCACCACCGACTTTAATTTTATAGCCAATTTCGCCCGCTTCATTTTTAACGATATACACCCCAATATCATGGAATGATGTCGCTGCACGATCAGTTTCTTCAAGTGCTGATACAGCAATCTTGAACTTACGTGGCAAGAAGGCAAATTCTGGGTGGAAGGTTGACCATTGACGGATCAATTCACACGTTGGACGTGGGTCAGCCACTTCACCAGCAACCACACCTGCATATTGGTCTGTAGTCGTGTTACGAATACAGTTACCCGAAGTTTGGATCGCATGCATTTGTACAGAAGCTAGCTCTTGAAGCATGTCTGGAACATTTTCTAGCGCAGGCCAGTTAAACTGAATATTCTGACGCGTTGAAACGTGTGCATAACCACGGTCAAACTCAGTTGCAAGTTGTGCAACTTTGCGCAATTGCGTTGAGTTCATCAAGCCATAAGGCACAGCAATACGTAACATTGGCGCATAGCGTTGTACATATAGACCGTTTTGAAGACGTAATGGGCGGTACTCATCTTCAGTGAGTTTTCCAGCTAAATAACGTTCCGTTTGGTCACGGAACTGTGCAACACGTTCATTGATCAGTTGCTGATCGAAATCAGTATATAAATACATGGCGTACAGCTAGTAGTTTCATTATAACGGCTGACAGCATAACGAGATTTAAACTATCAACAAAATGCGTTTTTTACATATTTCATAGCTGTTTTATTGATAAGGATAAGTAGATGTACTGTTTGTCCCTAATCCTAAAGGTTTTTTCTGATTAAAGTATTTTTTATTAGATACTTATACATTATTCAGCTAACTCCGTTCACCTGATCACATACACACTAATTCATTCATTGCTACCACGTAAATTTTAAACTCGGCTTATCTGGGTAGAACTCAATTTTTCTATTCTTTCCTCCTCGTCACTTTGCCCTTTTAAACCGACTGCATATAAAAATAGCCTGACGAATCAGGCTATTTGAAAGTTTAAATGACTACAGCAGATTATTTTGCATCGGGTAAGGCATATGCCACCAAAGCATCTCCCATCTTGGTGCCAAATGAACCATGACCACCCGCCATAATGACCACATACTGTTTGCCATTGGCTTCATAGGTCATTGGTGTTGCTTGACCGCCCGCTGGTAGACGACCTTTCCAAAGTTCATCACCATTGGTCACGTTGATGGCACGGATATAATTATCCTGCGTACCACCGACAAACATCACATTACCCGCAGTTGAGATTGAACCACCAAGCATAGGCACCCCCATTTTAAATGGTGGTAATTGAATCCCCGGTAAGCTGTCACGGATCGTACCAATACGACGCTTCCATGCAACTTCATGGGTATTTAAATCTACACCCGCCACAAAGCCCCAAGCTGGCTGTTTACATGGCAAACCAAATGGAGACAAGAACGCACTGATCTCAACACCGTAAGGCACACCATACATCGGTTGTACACCCGCTTCGGTGCCTGCACCTTTGGCTGTTTTCGGACGGTTTGGATCGGCTGGAATAAGCTTAGATACAAACGGTAAACCGATTGGGTTCATCACCGCGATTTGACGATCAGGGTTAACGGACATACCGCCCCATTCAAATACACCCAAGTTGCCTGGGAAAACCAAAGTTCCATTTTCTGAAGGTGGGGTATAAATACCGTCATAATTCAGTTTGTGGAAAGACACACGGCACATCAACTGGTCAAACATGGTTGCGCCCCACATTTGCTTATCCGTCAATTTCTCTTTTGGCGCAAGGTCAAAGTCAGAGAAAGGTTGTGTCGCAGAGTAACGCTCACCTTTGGTTTGCGGCCCACGTTTCACTGTTTGTGGTACAGGTTTTTCTGTAATTGGAACAATGGCTGCACCAGTACGACGGTCTAGAACAAAGGCATTGCCTGTTTTCGTTAACACGTAAATGGCAGGAACCATTTTGCCTGACTTATCTTTAATATCCGTCAACGTCGGTTGTGATGGTACATCCATATCCCACAAATCATGATGCGTGGTTTGGAAATTCCACACCAATTTACCTGTTGAGGCATTCAGTGCCAGCATTGAGTTGGCATAACGCTCATGCAACTCAGTACGGTTACCACCCCAAATATCTGGCGTACCCACACCCGTTGGAATGTAAACGATATCCAAAGCTGCATCATAGGCTAATGGGGCCCATGCATTTGGTGAGTTTTGAACATACTTTTGACCCGGAGCTGGAATCGCGTTCGGATCTTCTGCACCTGTGTCAAAGACCCACAACAATGCACCCGTATTCACATCATAACCACGGATCACACCTGAAGGTTCTTCAGTTGAATAGTTATCTGTGGTTGAACCCGCAATAATAATCGTCGTTCCTGTGACCACAGGTGGCGACGTTGGGATATAACCGCCTGGATAAGGGAACGGCATATCTTTTTGTAAATCGACTTCACCATTTTTACCAAAGTCAGTACAACGCTCACCAGTATCAGCGTTGATGGCAACTAAACGGCCATCATTCACAGGTAGGATTACTTTACGTGGACATAGCGCAGACGATGACTTTTTATTCTGCAAGCTGGCTTCAAAACCAGCCGTATTGTTCGCATCATAATAAGACACACCACGACAGGTTAAATGCTGAAAAGTATTGTCCGCTTTGAGTTTCGGATCAAAAGTCCATTTCGCCTTACCTGTAGCTGGGTCAAGTGCAACCAGTTTTTGGTGCGTGGTACAGATATACATATTGTCCCCAACTTTAATTGGGGTGACCTGATTGGTGGTTTCACCAGAGTCATTTTCTGTTTTAAAGTCGCCTGTGTTATAGGTCCAAGCGACTTTTAAATCCTTAACATTCTCAGAATTAATTTGCGTTAAAGGAGAATAGCGCAAGCCCGATTGAGTACGGCCATATGCAGGCCAGTCGCCATCAGCAACACCTGGAATGGACTGCGCGGTTGCAGGCTGCTTACTGCTCAGCTCACCTCGAATTTCTTGAGGGTCATTAAATACAGCATAGATCATCACTGCAATGGTAATTGCCAGTGAACCTGTTAAAGCAATTTTTGCACCTTTAGCATTGTCAAAACCACGTGTGACTGCTGGAATGAGTAACCATAAGCCAAATAAACCAAGGATATCTAAACGTGGCGCCAAGGCAAAGAAGTCTGAACCCACTTCCCATAAGCCCCACACCACTGTACCCAAGACCAACAACGCATAAACGATTAATGCCGTACTTTTTAATTTTTGCAGTAGAACTGCAGTCACGATGAAGAGTAAACCTGCAATGATGTAGTACCAAGACCCACCAAGCACTGCAAGATAAATCCCTCCTATCAGCAGGACTAAACCAAAGATCACAGCAATCACAGCTGTAAAAGTTTTAAGTCCTGAACCTGAAGACGGAGTACTCATATTGACCACCTTTTTCTTAGATTCTGTTAAAAGCTCATATCGTTTCAATATCGATATGAGCACCTAGACAGTTTTTAGATTTTAAGTATCTGTCCAAACGACGTATTTCGAACAGTTTTATGCTTTGAACAACCGTAAAAAGTATTTATCAATATTGTTGGACAAATACTTATCGATCTAGAAACTAAAATGCGGTCTGGAATTTAATTCCGCCGACCCATGCATTTTCACCATTTTTATACGCGCCTACATGGCGAATATATTGGATATTGGGACGAATGGTTAACCAGTTAGCTGCATGTATACCGTAGTAAATCTCGGCATCATATTCTTCACTTTGTAAGCCACGAGTATCAACGCTGTTATTGGCAATATTCGCGTCATTGACATCATCATTGATATTAATACGGGCTAGGCCAATCGCGATTTCATCTTGCGGACGAGCATCAAAAGCGCCTTTATAGACCAAACCAATGTTCTGCATGTCTCGAACCGTATTGGTATCGGAATCATGTAGTGTGAGATTCACAAAACCTGTTAAACCACGTGCAGTATCACCGTGATGTGCTGTGAGTTGCTGCTTAGCAACAACCCAGCCACCTTGTTTATGAGAGGTTTGCTGTGGGTTTTGAATGTCTGTGGCATCTGCCGAACTGTAGTAATAACCCGCACGATATTCACCAGGTAACTTATTTACACCTACAGCAGGTTGCCACACCACTTCAGCAGGAATAATGGCTCCCTGCGAACCGTCAGTACTTAAGTTCCAGCCTTTGCCACGTTCTAAGTTTTCAGGGTTATATTCATACACCCCGACTTGTGCATACAGGTCTGGCCGAAAGTTATATTTGACTCGTGCAGCCCATTGGCTGACAGGCCAGTTGTACCACTGGTCACCGACCCAGTTACCAACTTGAGAACCACAGAGCGCAAGGTTTTGGAAATCACAGTCGAAACTGTTGAAGTCTTCACCTTCACCAAAACGACCGACTTTGATGTCTAACTTTTGATCCATGAACTTTTTCTTAATCCACAAATCCGTTAAACGCCACGTTTGACCACGTCCCCACACTTCTTGAGTGGAACTTAAATGTCCATCTAAAGCATCGGATGTTTGAGAAAGTGAACGCCCATTGCGTTCGGTAATGGTGATTTGGGCCTCAGTATCCTGCCAGCCCAAAATCTTGTCTAAATCGAAATGCGTACCAAATGCAAACTGGTCTGCATATTCGGTACCATGACTTGAAGAATGTGAGGCATCGAGCAATGTTGCCATTTCACCCGTATAGCCAAAGCTAAAGTCGTAGCCTTTTTGCTGTAATGCGCTGCGCTGACCATTCCAGTCACCCAGCATCCAAGGGCTTTGTGCCTCAAAGGCATTTGCAGCATACACACTTTGAAAACAGCAACTGAGCGCTAAGAGACTGAGGTTAAAACACCAACTTCTTTTACATTTATTCATAATTGGTGACCTTTCTTACAAAATTACAACTAATCGATATGATACGCTTTATTTGTATAAAAACCCATTTTATGACGTTTTTTTGTTTTAAATATATCCAAATTATCGTTATATGATATTTACAAGGAATCAAAACCAAGTGGTTTGCCTATAAATTCATATCTTATTTTTGAACGTGAAAACTTAATTGGACAAGCTAATTGTTGTTCGCTTTTTGTACTCCCCTCTTGTAAAGGTACAGAAACCACCCATGTACGATCTTTTGCTAACTGCGAATCGAGTGCTTCATCCAACTTTAATACAGGCTCAACGCAGACATCTTGCTGCTGAAAAATTGCATTCCACGTGGCAAAATCTTGGGTTTTAATTTTGTCTTTTATTGCTTGTTTCACCACCTGACGGTCTTCGGTTGCCAATGAGGCTCCTTTTTCATCCACAATCGGCAAGTCTAAAATCTGGGCCAACCCATGTAAAAACTGTGGCTCTAAACTCCCAATCGATAAATAACGTCCATCTTGCGTTTCATAATAGTCATAAAAAGTCGCACCATTAAGGTAGCTTTGCTCAGGCCCTTGTTTTTCCTGTCCTGCTAAGCTCGCAGCTGCGGCCATGCTACTGAGCCCCACCACACAGTCGGTCATGGAAATATCAATATACTGTCCCAAACCACTCCGCTGCCTTTCAATTACTGCGGCTAAAATTCCAATCACACTATGCAAAGAGCCGCCTGCAATATCCGCAATTTGAATCCCCATTGGTGGTGGTCCACTGTGCTGCCGACCACTATGTCCCGCGATCCCTGACAAAGCCACATAGTTGATATCGTGTCCTGCTTTATTTTGATACCCCCCTGTTTGCCCATAACCCGTAATGGAACAATAGATCAAGCGTGGATTAATTTCAGATAAGGTCTGATAGTCGAGTCCCAATCTTTGCATCACACCTGGACGGAATTGTTCAATCACAATGTCATAGTCTGAAATTTTCGATTTGATCAGTTCAATATTGGCAGGATCTTTCAAATCCAGAGCGACAGCATGCTTATTTCGATTGAGATAACTATGTGCTGTGGCCTGTCCATTGGCATAAGGTGGCATTAAACGGATCAGATCGGGGCGGGTTGGAGACTCGATGTGGATCACTTCTGCACCTAGGTCTGCTAAGTACATTGTCGCAAAAGGTCCGGGTAAAAGTGTAGAAAAATCGAGAACTTTCAATCCTTTCAATGCCATATCCATGTTTATTTTCTCTTTTTATGTTGATTTTTTAGCTATTTTAGAAATATAAAAGCAACAAAACAATGTCATGTTCAGCCATTTACCTTGATCATTTCGGCAATTTAACATGTAAAAAGGCAAAAAACTTTAGTGTAAATTGCCTAAAATACTTTTTTTAGCGTCATTTAGGTCAAACGCAAGTGAATATAAAAGAGACTGAAGGATTAAATATGAGCCGCGATACCATTAGTATCCATTTCGTCAATGCGGCTTTAACTGGCGTAAAACGTCTCGGCATGGATGTCGAAACATTACTTTCTCACGTAGGGATTGAGGCAGAACTTCTGCGTCAACCTAAAGCCCGTATTTCTCCAGAACAATATACTCGCTTCGTTAAAATGTTATGGATGGTGACCCAAGACGAACATGTTGGCTTCGATAAGCAACCACGGCGTTTAGGTACGTTTGCCATCATGTGTCAGCTGATTATTCATGCCAAAACCTTAGGTGATGCTTTAGAACTGTCTTCACAGTTTTATAAATTGTTTGGCGATGAGTGGTCGGTGACATTAGAGCGCGACAAGCATGAAGCTCGTCTTGTTCCTCAGATTCCAAAATCGATGGACCCAGATCACTTCATTACCGAAAGTATGCTGATGATTTGGCATGGTCTCGCGTCTTGGTTGATTGAACGTCGTTTACCGCTGGAACGTGTGCACTTTGGTTATGAACGTCCGACCCATGCAGATGAGTACGATGCCCTGTTCTTCGCACCTGTGATGCAGTTCGACATGCCGCGTACCGAAATCACTTTTGCCGCAGATTATTTGGACTTACCAATTCGTCAAAATGAAGAAACGTTAGAAGAGTTTTTAAAAGCCGCGCCTGCACAGTTGCTGGTGAAATTTAAAAACACCAACTCACTTACTTCACGTATTCGTGATGTATTGAAGAGTCAAATTGGTGAGGAAATGCCAACTCTGAATGATGTGGCTTCTATGCTGTATTTATCTCCACAAACGCTGCGTCGCCGCTTAGCTGCTGAAGGTAAAAGTTACCAAGGCGTGAAAGATGCATTACGTCGTGATGCTGCAATCCACCTACTATTGAACCCAGGTTTGACTTTAGAAGATGTGGCACAACAAGTGGGCTTTAGTGAAACCAGTACCTTCCACCGTGCCTTTAAGAAATGGACTGGAGTCACACCCGGTTTATATCGCCAACTACACGGCTATCACTAATTTTTTAGTTTAACGACGGTTCGGCACATTGCTAAACCCAAGATTTCGATCTTGGGTTTTTTTATGCCCAAATCTTCAGTCTATTGGCAAAAAGACTCATCTGACCTGACCCGTTCTAGTCATTGCATCACGGCCATTAATTTGTACACTCAAATGCATAACAACTTAAAAGTCATAAAAAGGAACAGCTATGAGCGAGGCTTATATCATTGACGCCATTCGCACACCACGCGGAAAAGGAAAGAAAGATGGTTCATTGCATGAAGTAAAGCCGATTACGTTACTGACAACATTATTGAATGAACTCAAAGATCGTCATCAGTTAGATACCTCTAAAGTAGACGATATTGTCTTAGGGTGTGTTACTCCAATTGCAGACCAAGGTGGTGATATTGCAAAAACTGCGGCAATTGCAGCAGGTTGGGACAATGATGTTGCTGGTGTGCAAATTAACCGTTTTTGTGCATCAGGCTTAGAAGCGGTCAACATGGCTGCGCAAAAAGTACGTTCAGGTTGGGAAGATGTGGTTGTTGCAGGTGGTGTTGAGTCAATGTCACGTATTGCAATGGGTT
Source organism: Acinetobacter sp. MF4642 (assembly GCF_002018925.1). Taxonomy (NCBI): domain Bacteria; kingdom Pseudomonadati; phylum Pseudomonadota; class Gammaproteobacteria; order Moraxellales; family Moraxellaceae; genus Acinetobacter; species Acinetobacter sp. MF4642. Next base: position 3,908 of record NZ_MVON01000025.1, on the reverse strand, counting down.
CAGATGGTGGCCCGTGGGCATTAGACCCTGAAACCAATTTAAAATCACACTTTGTTCCGCAAGGGATTGGCGCAGATTTAATTGCAACATTGGATGGTTATACACGTTCAGATGTGGATGCATTTGCAGCAAATTCGCAACGCAAAGCAGCAGCTGCGCAAGCTGCGGGTTATTTCAATCAATCAGTGGTTGCTATTAAAGACAAAGCCGGCGTGACTATTTTAGATCAAGATGAATTTATCAAACCGTCAACAACAGCAGAAGGTTTAGCAAAACTCAATCCAAGTTTTGAAATGATGGGTGCAATGGGTTTTGATGCGATTGCATTACAACAATATCCAGAAGCGCAAAAAATTAACCATGTGCATCACGCAGGAAACTCATCGGGTATTGTCGATGGTGCAGCACTTGTATTACTTGCTTCCGAGAAAGCGGTCAAAGAACAAGGTTTAAAACCGCGTGCCAAAGTATTGGCGACCGCATTGGTGGGTTCAGATCCAACCATTATGCTGACAGGACCTGCACCTGCTGCTCGTAAAGCATTGGCAAAAGCTGGTTTAACCATTGACGATATTGATCTATTTGAAGTCAATGAAGCCTTTGCATCTGTGGTGATGCGCTTTATGACAGAATTAAAAGTGCCTGCTGAGAAAGTCAATGTGAATGGTGGTGCAATTGCAATGGGGCATCCATTGGGAGCAACAGGTGCAATGATTCTCGGAACTTTATTGGATGAATTAGAACGTCAAGGCAAAAAGCGTGGCTTGGCAACATTGTGTGTGGGTGGTGGCATGGGTATTGCGACCATTATTGAGTTGGTATAACCACCTAAATTTTATTGAGTATTTGATACACAAATCAGTCATACGCAACCTACCCATTTTTTGAATCTAATATTTTTGCAATCCTTTCGATAGGAATAGTCATTAAAACAGGTTTTGCGTATGACAATGGTTTTGCCTACTTTTGCCGAAACAAAAGTAGGTCGAACCGAAGGTTAAACCCGAAATTAAAATAAATTTGGAATGACTCTGCGATGCTGAAAATTCATACAACTATGCAGAAGTATACATTTCAAGTTCAAAAAATCATTTGGATAAAAACTTTATGAGCGCAATTCAATATCTAAAAAATGACGATGGCATTATTATTTTGACTTTAGATTCTCCAAACCAATCTGCAAATACCATGAATGGTGATTTTCGTGTGGCTTTGGAAAATATTGTTTCTAAACTGAAATCTGAAACTTCTATTACAGGGATTATTTTCCGTTCAGCGAAAAAAACTTTCTTTGCAGGCGGCGATTTGGATGAGTTGATCCAAGCACGTTTGGAAGATGCTACACCATTTTTTGAAATGATTCAGAAAATGAAAGCAGAGTTTCGCCATATCGAAACTCTAGGTGTTCCTGTCGTTGCAGCATTGAATGGTACTGCTTTAGGTGGTGGTTGGGAAATCGCTTTAGGGTGTCATGCGCGTATTGCATTGAATGATCCTAAGACTAAATTTGGACTTCCAGAAGTAACTTTAGGTCTACTACCGGGTGGTGGTGGTATCGTGCGTATGGTACGCCTTTTAGGTCTACAAAATGCTTTTCCATTCTTAATGGAAGGTAAGCAGTTTGGTGTGGATAAAGCAAAATCTCTCGGTTTAATTCAAGACATTGCAGAAACACCTGAAGAGTTGATGGATAAAGCCATCGCTTGGGTAAAAGAACATCCAAAATCACAACAACCGTTTGATGTAAAAGGTTATAAAATTCCGGGTGGTGATCCAAAAACACCTGCGGTTGCGCAAATGTTGGCGATTGCTCCAGCGATGCTACGTGATAAAACCAAAGGTTGCTATCCTGCACCTGAAGCAATCATGGCGGCTGCGGTTGAAGGTGCGCAAGTCGATGTTGATACAGCGCTGACTATTGAATCACGTTATTTTACTTATCTTGCTACAGGTCAAGTTTCAAAAAACATGATCGGTACTTTTTGGCATGGAATGAATGCAATTAAAGCAGGTGCGAGTCGTCCTAAAGACGTTGCAAAATGGCAAGCAAGTAAAGTCGGTGTACTTGGCGCAGGTATGATGGGGGCAGGTATTGCTTACTCTACAGCAATCAAAGGGGTTCCCGTTGTATTGAAAGATGTTTCTGTAGAAAATGCAGAAAAAGGTAAAGCCTATAGCCAAAAATTACTGGATAAAAAGGTATCGCAAGGTCGTATGACGGCTGAAAAACGTGATCAGGTTTTAAGTTTAATTACTGCTACAGCATCTGCGGAAGATTTAAAAGGCTGTGATTTAATTATCGAAGCGGTATTTGAAAATCAAGAACTTAAAGCGAAAGTCACTCAAGAAGCCGAAGCATTCCTTGTAGAAGGTGGTGTGATGGCTTCAAATACCTCGACATTACCAATTACTGGTTTGGCAAATGCATCGAAAGATCAAGCAAACTTCATTGGTCTACATTTCTTTAGCCCAGTCGATAAGATGCAATTGGTTGAAATCATTAAAGGTAAAAACACTTCTGCTGAAACTTTGGCAAAAGCATATGATTATGTACAGCAAATTGGCAAAATTCCGATTGTTGTCAATGACAGCCGTGGCTTCTTCACCAGCCGTGTATTTGGTACTTTTGTTCAAGAAGGTCTGCGTTTACTGCATGAAGGTGTACATCCAGCTCGTATTGAAATGGCAGCACTCAAAGCAGGTATGCCAGTTGGCCCATTGGCTATTCAAGATGAAGTCGCATTAACGCTTTCTGAGCATGTTGCCAATGAAACCCGTAAGGCGCTTCAGGCTGAAGGTAAAGATTTACCGCGTTCAGGTGCAGATGATGTGATTCAAACCATGATTCATACTTTTGACCGTAAAGGTAAAGCTGCTGGTGCGGGTTTCTATGATTATCCGGAAGGTGGAAAAAAACATCTTTGGGAAGGTTTGAACCATTGGAAGAAAGATGTAGATATTTCTGAACAAGAAATGATTGACCGCTTCTTGTTTGTACAATCACTCGATACGCTACGTTGTTATGAAGAAAATGTCCTTGAGTCTGTGATTGATGCCAATATCGGTTCGATCTTTGGGATTGGTTTTGCGCCGTGGACAGGGGGTGCAATTCAGTTTTTAAATCAATATGGTTTAGACCAAGCTGTACAACGAGCTAGTCAACTTGAAGCGAAATACGGTGAGCGTTTTAAAGCACCGCAACGTCTGGTTGAGTCGGTATCATCGGGTCAGATTCGCTAAAACTTTAATCTTAAAAAAGGGATCAGCAGATCCCTTTTTTGCGCTCGCAGCACACAACAAAATTAACCTGCTGATTCAGCATCTAATTTTGACTTATTTTAGTGCATTCTTTTCAAGCCCGACGCAGTTTTTTGTGTTATAAAGTTACATAGTTTTAGATTTATTTTTATTCAATTGGGCTGTTGCACATGACTGACAATACTTCTCCTGAAAAATCACCATGGGGTTGGAAAGCACTGATTATTGCTTTCATTTTAAGTGGAATTTTCTTAGGTATCTTCTACCTTGCGATCACCAATGAGCCTGACTATATGCCAAGTCAGCAAACACAACAAAACTCTCAGCAACATGCTTTTAAAAATGCGCCTGCAATGTCTGAAGAAGCCATGGCCAAAGCACAAGCGGATAAAGAAGCGCGTGAAGCAAGAGCTCAAGCAGTTTCTGAAGATACCACAGAACATGCAAGCTCTGATGAGCACGGTATGAATGCCGATGAACACGCGAAAATGTCATCTGAACATGGTCACTAATATGCTGTGACTAGGGCTTGTTGAGAATTAACAAAGGCTACTGATTAATTTATAATAGTACTATGGATAGATACATACTTACTGATGCCCAATGGGCAAAAATGGAACCTTTTTGCCTAGGTAAAGTGACCGATCGAG
>NZ_MVON01000024.1:0-42381 GCF_002018925.1 Acinetobacter sp. MF4642 | reverse complement strand
GGATAATCTTTTTCAGATTCAATTAGTAATTGAACCGCTCTTTCTCTGATTTCAGGGGTATATTTTAATTTTGTCATCGGCATAGTCTCTCAGAATATTGACTCTCCGACAAACCCGGTACGGTTCAGGGAGTAACTTATTTTTATTCACCAAACCTTCAGTGCTTAATCGTTCTAATATCTGTTGATAACGCCGTGCAATGTCACCTAAGGTATAACTCGAATCGATATTCTCAACATTAACTGAGAAACCATACTGGGGATCGAACTTAGCTATTTACCTCTTAAACATAAATCTTTTAAGTCTTTATAAGATAAGTTTGGACTACTTTTTTTATTAAGGAGTTGAAGTACTTCTTCTGCAGAATAGTATGATTTCAACATTTGCATGCCTCCCACGGCGCCCAAATATAGGAGCTAAGCCAATCGGATCGGGTATCCGACTTTCGCTCCGTCGAGCTAGGCTTAGCAAACTGATAAAATAACGAGTTGATTAACCTCTTATTTTGCTAACTTTGCATATTTAAAATTGATTACATCATCGTTAAGCAATTGTTGAGTAAAGTCATATGGACTGATATACCCAACTCGGTTAGCTTCCAGATAGTCGCTCCACCAGTTGAGCATGGCTTTACGTTCCTCTAAATATTCTGCTTGATGCGTATAAGCCAAACGTACTTGGTCGCGTTCTTGGTGACTCATTTGCTTCTCTACAGCTTCTTTTTGGAATAGGGTACTCTGTACCAAGGCAGAACAAGCCATGCCCCTAAAACCATGTCCGCATATATCTTTGTTAGTGTCATAGCCAATACGGCGTAGCGTCTTATTGATTGTAGATTCACTAATAAATCCTTGAGGATCACCATTCTTTGGGAAGACATTTTTAGTCATACCACTATAAGGATGGATCTCTTTTAAGATATCAATAACCTGAGGTGATAATGGAATCAAATGATCCATTTTCATTTTGGCACCGCGATTAGAAAACTTCTGTCCAGGGATTAATTCCCGTTCTCCCGGTATGGTCCATATGCCTTTTTGAAGATCAAACTCACTCCAACGTGCAAATCGGAATTCACTGGAACGTACAAACGTATGAAGTGCAAATGTTGTACATAACTTGGTTATAGGGTAGCCCTTATCATTTTCTAGTTTTTGCAAAAGCTCGGGCAGTTGCTCTAATGGTAACTGAGGGTGATGTTTAGACTTGTTAGTTTTTATAAAGACATCTTTCAGAAAGTAAGCAGGATTTTCTTCTATGAGACCGCGTGATATCGCATAAGCAAATATGCTGCTAAATCTTTGGCGAGTTTTCTTTAATACTTCTGCATATCCAGATTCTTCAATGGAGCGTAAAACCTTAACAAGATCTCTAGGCTTTACTGCATCTATCGACTGTTGCCCGATGATAGGGAAAACATAATCTTCTAAGTTCTTTAATGCTCTTTCAGCTGTATGTTCAATCCAGCGACCTGTATTGCTATATTCCTTATGCCAGTCTCTAGCTATAACCTCAAAACTATAGGCATTATCTAATTTAGCCTTTTGTATTTCCCCATGTTCGATTGGATCTATGCCATTAGCTATAAGTTCTTCTAATTCACGGCGTTTATCTCTGGCAGCTTTTAAGCTTAAAGCAGGGAAGTTGCCTAACGTCATTAAGCCATCTTTACCGTTGGCTCTTTTGTATTTAAATCGCCATACCTTTGAGCCACTCTTTCGGATGAACAAAATAAGTCCATGACCATCATACAAAGAGTAGTCTTTTTCCTGTGGTTTTGCCCCTGTGCACTTGGAGTCAGATAGCGGAATAGTCTTTTTGGCCATAATGAAATAAGGATACATATTGAGTAGAACTGTATGTATCCTCAATCATATCCTTATATTTTGCAACTATATCCTTGTATATTTAGCTATATTCTTCTATGTGCACAGTATATCTAATTGAATATAAATGTCTTTTAACCAAATTGTTTTATATTCTGCTATTGGGGTTGTGCGCTCTGCGGGACTCGAACCCACGTCGGTCGCTTAGGAGGCAACTGCTCTATCCAGTTAAGCTAAGAGCGCAAAAGTGCGGTTAATGTAGCTGATTTTACTCAAAAAAAATAGTTATTGCCGAAACAATAACTATTTAAAAATGAATATTTTATGCTTTTCTATACAGAATTTTGTATAGGACGAACATTAATACGATCCAAATTGGAATCATGATCACTGCGCCGCTTAAACCTTGAGTCCACATGATGTAAAGCACTACAGCAATAAATGCAAGAACAAGGTAGTTACTGAAAGGCGACCAAAGTGCAGGAAACAATGGTTTTTTCGCTTCGCTTTTCATGGCCTTCATAAATTGAAGATGAGTTAAGCTGATCATGGCCCAGTTCAATACCAAAGCGCCAACAACAATATAAATTAAGTTGCTGAGAGCATCTTCTGGCGCAAAATAATTCAACAGTACACAACCGAAAATCAGTAAAGCAGAGAACAAGACTGCTGGAATTGGCACGCCTTGCTTATTGGTTTTACTAAATATTTTAGGTGCATTGCCTTGCTGTGCTAAACCAAACAGCATGCGGCTGTTAGCATACATACCACTGTTATATACAGAAAGTGCTGCAGTCAAGATAATAAAGTTAAGCAAATGCGCGGCCCAACCAATACCCAATTGACTGAAGATCATTACAAATGGGCTCTTATCTAAGTCGCCAAGTTGTAATTCATTCCAAGGTACAAGCGATAATAAAATGGTCAATGAACCCACATAGAAAATGAGGATACGGAATACCACTTGGTTGATTGCTTTAGGAATTGATTTTTGTGGGTTATCAGCTTCTGCTGCAGCCATACCAATCAATTCAATACCGCCAAAGGCAAACATGAGGAAGGCAAGCATATAGAATAGACCTTCAACGCCATGCGGGAAGAAGCCGCCATGTGACCAAAGGTTGCTAAATGAAGCCGTGGAATCTGCGCCTGCCGTAGCCAAAAGATAAAGACCAAATACAATCATGGCGACGACGGCCGTGACTTTGATGATAGCTAGCCAGAACTCTGATTCACCGTAAAACTTCACATTACCTAAATTGACTAAGGTAATGATCACAAAGAAGGTGAGAACCGATGCCCATGCAGGAATATGAGGCCACCAGTAGTTGATATACTTCGCAACAGCGGTCAGCTCGGTCATGGCTACTAGAACATATAGAATCCAGTAGTTCCAGCCTGCAAGAAAGCCTGCAAATTTGCCCCAGTATTTGTTTGCAAAATGACTAAAAGAACCTGCAACAGGTTCTTCAACGATCATTTCCCCGAGTTGACGCATGATTAGAAACGCAATTAAACCGCCAATTGCATAGCCCAAAATAATGGATGGGCCAGCAGATTCAATCACATGTGCGGAACCTAAAAATAAGCCAGTACCAATTGCGCCGCCCATGGCAATCAATTGAATATGACGGTTCTTTAAGCCACGCTGAAGTTGAGACGACTCTTTATTCAAGTTATTTCAGCCCGACAATGGATAAGTGTTTCCGATTGTAATAGATCGTGAAGAAATCGCATAGTAGCTCAAAATTCATGAAAAAAAGTTATTATTCATATGAAAAATAATGTGTAATGAATTGTAAATAAAAAACATACGAATCAATATATTAATTTTATTTTAAATTATCAAATCAGGAATTTTATTTGGAAACCGGACGTTCACAAATGATGTTTTTTTAGACTTAAGTCTGTATTTTACGTAGGCATAGGGAAAAAAGGTATGATGAGCCTAAGTTAAATCAGATCTTTTGACTTAACACAATGATAAATATGAAGGATTCAATAAAAATGAGTTTTGCACCGCAAATCAAAATTCCAGCAACGTATATGCGTGGAGGGACCAGTAAGGGCGTATTCTTTAAATTAGATGATCTCCCAGAAGCTGCGCAACAGGCTGGACGCGTTCGAGATCAGTTATTGCTCCGTGTAATTGGTAGCCCTGATCCTTATGCAAAGCAGATTGATGGTATGGGTGGTGCAACATCGAGTACCAGTAAAACGGTGATTTTAGCGAAGAGCCAACAGCCCGAACATGATGTCGACTATTTATTTGGGCAAGTGTCGATTGATCAGCCGTTTGTCGACTGGAGCGGAAACTGTGGCAACTTAACGGCTGCTGTAGGCTCATTTGCGATTTCAAATGGTTTGGTCGATGCTGCACGTATTCCAGAAAATGGCATCTGCACAGTCCGCATTTGGCAGGTGAATATTCAAAAAACCATTATTGCACACGTACCTATTACGCAGGGGCAAGTTCAAGAAACAGGTGATTTTGAACTTGATGGCGTGACGTTCCCAGCTGCAGAAGTGCAAATTGAATTTTTAGATCCAGCCGATGATGGTGAAGATGGTGGTGCCATGTTCCCAACAGGGAATTTGGTTGACACTTTAGAGGTTCCAGAGATTGGTCGCTTTCAAGCAACGTTTATCAATGCAGGTATTCCGACCATTTTCTTAAATGCAGAAGACATTGGCTACACGGGGAGTGAATTACAAGACGCAATTAATGGCGATGCCAAAGCTTTAGCGCGCTTTGAAACCATTCGTGCCCATGGTGCAAAACAGATGGGGCTGATTCAAGACATTTCTGAAGCTGCCAGTCGTCAACACACGCCTAAAATTGCTTTTGTTTCTAAGCCAAAACAATATGTCTCGTCGAGTGGTAAAACCATTACAGAGCAAGACACCGATTTATTGGTTCGTGCACTTTCTATGGGTAAATTACACCATGCGATGATGGGTACAGCGGCTGTTGCCATTGGTACCGCAGCAGCGATACCAGGAACCTTGGTCAATTTGGCCGCGGGTGGTGGAGCACGTGAAGCCGTTCGTTTTGGTCATCCTTCAGGGACCTTACGTGTGGGAGCGCAAGCGATACAAGAAAAGGGTCAGTGGGTAGTAAAAAAAGCTGTCATGAGCCGTAGTGCACGCGTGTTGATGGAAGGTTGGGTGCGTATTCCAGCGGAAAGCTTGGATTAACGCGATGTAAAAAGCCTCTTTCTGTAGAGGCTTTTTTATGTCAACTCTAGGTCTGTGATAAGAAGGCTAAAAATAACCAAGAGCATGAGAGGTGAATTTTAGAGCCTGATTGCTTGTGTAATGGCGGCTTGAAATAGTAGAAAAGTTATTCTTATCATCTAGTCTGCAAAAATTAATAGAATACTGTGCCTTGTTTGTGCTTTCGGCATAGAGAAAGCGGGCAGAAAGCAGTATCATGCCAACAGATCATTTCAAATGATCGGCTCAGGCAAACTGAGCACCAGATTAATTTATCCTATTGTTATTCGAGGCGAATGTGTCAGCACTAACCGACGTATCAGCAAATGCACTCCAACAGGCTCAACAACGTATTCACGATGATTTATTGACGGCACTTGATGCTTTTTCAATTCCAGAACCGTTAAAGAGTGCCGTGCATCATGCGGTCATGTTAGGTGGTAAACGTGTGCGTCCTGCACTGTGCTATGCCACGGCACATTTAAATCCAAACAATAATGCAGCTGCCGTGCGCCGTGCCGCGGTGGCTGTGGAACTGATTCATTGTTACTCCTTGGCACATGATGATTTGCCGTGTATGGACAATGATCTTTTGCGTCGTGGTCAGCCGACCTGTCACGTGGCTTATGGTGAAGATACAGCGTTGCTTGCGGGCGATATCTTGCAGTCTATGGCATTTGAAATTTTAGGTAGTCGACTGTTTGATGCTGGCCCAGTGGTTGATCAGGGTATTGTACTGAAGCAGATGCAAATTTTAGCGACAGCGAGTTCTAAAATGGTGTGTGGACAAGTCCTCGACCTGCAAGCCGAAGGTAAACGTGTCGATCAGACTGCACTTGAAAATATCCACCGAAATAAAACGGGTGCATTGATTTCTGCTGCGGTGATGATGGCCGCGGTGACTGTATTTGACGGTTGCGATCAAGCGATTCCAAAGTTACGCGAATATGCACAGGCAATTGGTTTGGCTTTTCAGGTACAAGACGATATTTTAGATATCATTTCAAATACAGATGTACTGGGTAAAACCGCAGGGAAGGATGAGCAAGTCGAAAAATCGACTTATCCAGCCTTGATGGGGCTAGGCGCTGCACAAGAGTATGCCAAGACTTTGCATGATCAAGCCTTTGCTGCTTTGGCTTATTTCCCAACGGATGCGGCAGCAGAACTGAATCAGATTTCACAGTTTTTATTGGCTCGCCAAAGCTAAGTTTCAGTGTTTAGATTAAAAAAAAGAGGACATAGCCTGTCCTCTTTTTTAATACTTATTTCTTAGAGGCTTGAGTTTTTCCTCAACCACAATAAAAAAGACAGCTCGAAAGCTGTCCTCATTCAATGAAACCAAGCATCAGTTAGATGTCTTTACGTCCCATAACACCACGGATGGTACTTAAAATATCGGCTGGCAACACCACTGTTTTAGCATTGTTCGATTTAGACATGTCTTGCATCGCTTTGACATATTGTTCGCCCAACAAGTAAGCCACAGGAATTTCCTTGTCGCCCACAGCCGAAGTGACCATTTCAATGGCACGCTGAGAAGACTCCGCTAAGACCACTTGTGCTTCTGCATCACGACGAGACGCTTCTAAACGGCCGTCTGCCTCTAAAATCGCTGCTTGTTTTTCACCGTCTGCTTTGGTCACGGTCGCACGACGTTGACGCTCAGCTGCCGCTTGCGCTTCCATTGCGGCTTGCATGGTTGAAGAGGGTTGAATGTCTTGGATTTCAACGGTTTTGAGGGTAATGCCCCAGTCTGAAATATCATCCGAAATGGCTGCTTTAAGTTTGGCTTTAATGTGATCACGAGATGATAGCGCATCATCGAGATCCATTTCACCAACGATTGAACGCAGTGAGGTTTGCACTAAGTTTTGAATGGCCCATGTATAGTTTTCAATTCCATAGACGGCATTTACAGGAGTGGTGATGTTGATATAGGCCACTGCATTCATGAGCAAAACGGCATTATCGCGGGTAATCACTTCTTGAGAGGGAATATCTAATACAATGTCTTTGGTCGTCACTTTATAAGCCACTTCATCGACATAAGGAATCACAAAGTTGAGACCTGGATTCAACGTGGTATGGTATTTACCCAGACGTTGCACGATCCATTTATAACCTTGTGGAACAATACGGACACCTTTAAAAATGGTGACAGCGGCAAAAGCCAAAATTGCTAAAACGACAATAAATCCACCAGACATATGCTTAACTCACTTTTATCTATTTTCGTTGGTTGAGAGATGTGCTTTGACCATTAAATCATTGCCCAGTATTTCAACGACACGCACTCGGTCGCCGACGTGGACTTTATCTAAAGTACGACAGTTCCATTCATCTGAACCGAGTACTGGAATGGGAAAGCGAACGCGAATGTGTTCATTTTCAGGACTCGCTTGAATCACCATGCCAATTTGACCGATGGTTGCTTCGCGAGACAGTCCTGCTGTGGTTTTGTCAGTCGAAAGCGGTTTAATAAATTTAAACCAAAGTAAAGTGCATAAAATCGACAAAATAATCCACGTCACAAACTGCGTGGTAACACCCATCATGGGGAACATCCAGTACAAAATACCGACCATAATGGCCGCAATACCGAACCACAATGCGGCAAAAGCAGGCAGAATCAGCTCTGATAACATTAACAGAACGCCCAATACAAACCAGTGCCAAGGTTCAAAAGCAAATTCCATACATCTACTCATATATTCGTTATAGGGATATAGATGCAGAAGCATCTATATCAATTTAGCAGATGAATAAGTCTTTGAATATTAAAAATCAAATTTTTTAGAATTTGGCTTTAGGCGCAGGTTTAAAAGCAGCTGGGGTCTTTTTAAAATCGCCTATGGCTTTTTCGATCGATTTAATTTTGAGCTGCGCGGCTTTTTCACCTTCTAAAATAGATTGATTGCTGGCTTTTAAGTCCAAAGTGCCCAAGTGTCCGACTTTGGGTTGAATCACTACAGTCGCTTGGCTCAATTCTTCATTGATGCTTTGCTGCCCCATAATATTAATGGTCTGGTCGAGCAAGCCCCACATATTGAGGGGTTTGTTGCCGACAGGACGAGCTGAAATATCAATCGCAATTACAATATCCGCGCCCATGTCCTTGGCTGTTTTGACTGGAATTGGGCTGACCAGACCGCCATCAACATACTTGGTTCCACCAATCACTGCAGGGACAAAAACGTTCGGAATACTGCATGAGGCACGTACTGCTTGGCCTGCATTGCCTTTGATAAAGTCGGCTTTACGTCCAGTATCAAGACGGGTCGCCACCGCAGCAAAGCGGATAGGGAACTGTTGAATCGGTTTGTTGCCGACGTGTTTGTTGACATAGTCTTGCAGCTTTTGACCTTGAACAAACCCTTGGGAGTTGAGGGTTAAGTCTCGAATGTCCGATTCTTTTAAGGTCAAGGCAATTTGCTGAAGTTGGAAAGGCGTTTTACCACTGGCATAGATACTACCTACAAAACTTCCCGCACTGGTTCCCGTGACAATTTTAGGTTTAATACCATGCGACTCTAAAACTTTAAGCACCCCAATGTGTGCAAAACCTTTGGCACCGCCACCCCCGAGTGCAATCGCAATCACAGGTTCACGGGCTTGAATGGGAGTTGTTGTTGGTGTTTTCTTTGATGCAAGATCACATCCTGCCATAGTCAGTGTGAGTGCACCAATCAGAGATAAACGAGCAAAATTCATGGTCAAAAGTACTAAAACGTAAAACAAATAATGGTGCACATCTCAGCAGATTCGACCTTGATTTACTAGCTATTTTTTAAGCGTTTTTGTAAAGGCTTGGCCAACCATTTTGGGTTCTTGGCTGAAAATTTGCCGATATACAGATCTAAAATATGCTCTAGGTCTTGCTCAAAATGCCCAGTAGGATGAAATACGCCCAAGCAGTGAATAGTTTTTTGCGCATAGTCAAAGGAAAACATCACAATTGGAATCTGTGCACCATACGCAATGCGATAAAAGCCACTACGGATGGCTTCGGCTTGCTTACGTGTGCCTTCAGGCGCCATACCGACCCAAATTTTTTCTTTGCTGTGAATAATATCGATAATGTCTTGGGTTAACCCTTGGGCATGGCTACGATTGACTGGAATCACGCCAATCCACTCAAGTAACGGTTTCAGTGGGGTATGAAACAAACTATTCTTGCCAAAAATAGTGATTTGCAGGCCTAAGCCCAACAGAACCGTAAAACCATGCCATGCATCGATATTGGAGGTATGCGGCGAGATAATTGCAACGGCTTTGGGGAGGTTGGGAAATTCGCCAACAAAGCGCCAACCTTGCGCCAAATAGAGTTGCTTAAAAATAGCGCGAGTGAATGCAGATGAGTTACGACTTGGAACTTGATCTGGTAGTTCTGGAAAATATGGGTTCATTGTTATTATACTCAATCGACCAAGATGTATATGATCTCATCATAAGCACTGATCAGCTTGAATTCATTGGCAAAAAAAGTGAACGGATAGCGATCTCAGATGAACATTTTGACCAATCCATGTATATAGGAACAGCATGCTACAGACTCGCAATGTATATATTTTGCTGTTTTCATTGTATTGGGCGCAGGGCTTACCTGTTGGGTTTATGACCCATGCCTTGCCTGTCATTTTAAGAGCACAGGGTGTGTCATTGGCACAGATTGGGGGCTTCGGACTGCTGATGTTGCCGTGGTCGATCAAAGTGTTTTGGGCACCTGTGTTAGATCGTTTTGGGATCACCCGTTTCGGCCACTATCGTAGTTGGATTATTCCATTGCAGTTTCTTACGGTGCTGGTGCTGATCGGACTATCTTTCCTCCCGATTGATGGATTAAATCAACCTATTTATTTATGGGCTTTCTTTGTGGGTCTCCTGAGTATGAATTTGCTCGGGGCAACGCAAGATATAGCAACCGATGGATTGGCGGTCAATATTTTAAAAGGGGAGCAACAGCACTGGGGCAATACCTTTCAGGTGATTGGATCGCGTCTGGGTTTTATTGTCGGTGGTGGGGCAATCTTGTGGGCATTAGATTGGCTGAGTTGGCAGAGCACTTTTTTGATGCTGGCGGCAATGGTCTTTATAAACACGCTGCCGATTTTAATTTATCCAGAGCCAAAGCATCGAGCTGTTTCAGAAGCTCAGACCACACCTTTTAATCTCCAGCAGATCAAAAACTATTTGGCTTATTTTGTCCAGAGTCCCGTACTCGTAGCATGGTTAGCAGTGCTATTGAGCTTTAAAATAGCGGATGGTTTAGCAGGGCCACTTTTGAAGCCTTTGATGGTCGATTTGGGTCTGAGTTTTTCTCAGATAGGGCTTTATGTCACCATGCTAGGTGCATGTGCCGCCTTAATCGGTGCAGGACTTGCGGGCTATAGTTTGAAGTTGATTCGCCGTGCCACGGCTTTAGTGCTGTATTCGGTGCTAAAAATATTCAGTCTGGCGGCTTATACATGGTTAGCCTTTCAATATGAAAACCAGCACAGTATTCAGCCGTGGCTGATTTATCTGATCAATGCCTTTGAAGATATGACCTCATCGATGCTGTTGGTGGTCATGCTCACCCTAGTGATGCAGTACAGTCGTAAACATCTGGCAGGTACGGACTTTACTTTTCAAGTGGCGCTGATGGCCACCGTCAGTGGTGGTTTGTATAGTGTGAGCGGTCTATTGGGAGATTGGCTCGGCTATTTTAATTATCTGTGTATGATTGTAGTCATTGCGATGTTGAGCCTGTGGTTTATCTTCAAATGGCGTGGCATTGCGATGCATTCAGACCTTTCAAAATTCATTCATAAATAAATCATAAAAAGTGCTAAATAGTGGCATAAACAATTAAAAAATATAACTAAATAATTTTTTAATTGTTCTGTCATATATGTCTGAACGGTAATATTTGTAACAAATTTACCGTAGGATATTTTGATAATGAAAACACAAATTGCAGCCGCAATCGCTTTAAGTTTAGTGGCAGGGGTAACATTCGCAGCACCTACTTTTTATGGTGAAATTGATGTCACGGCCGATTATTTACCTGAAGACAATGCCTCGCCAAATAAAGACCGCGATGTGGTCGAGTTGAACTCTAACAGCTCGTTTTTGGGGTTAAAAGGTGAAGAGAAGCTGACAGATCGCTTAAATGCACTATACCAAGCTGAATTTACTTTCTATGTGGACAATGGCGGTAGCACCGATACTTTCGTTCCGCGTAATTTACTCGTTGGCTTACAAGACCAGAAATTGGGTACATTGAAAGTCGGTAAAATTGATACCCCTGTTAAACAACTGTCTTCAGTGGTAGATACCTTTAATAACTATGTGGCCAACAAAACCGATGTGGCGGGGATTTTCACGGGTGAAAACCGAGTCGATAACGTGCTGGTTTATGAAACACCTGCTTGGGGAGTGGGCGCAGGTAAACTGAAAGCTGCGGCACTGTTAGCAACAGGTGAAGCTGGTGGTATTGAAAAGTCTAAAGGCGGGGCAAAAGTTGCAGGGCGTGGTCTGGGCGATGCTTGGTCAGCATCAGTAGTCTATGACAGTAAAAAGTTTGTTGCAGGGATTGGTTATGATAAGGCCATTCCGTCAACCTTTGCAGGACGTGGCACTTTGAATGCTTCAGCGCCTGAGGTGACTGGCGGGGTGGCTGGCAGTGCTTTTGCCGCAGCTGATACTTTGCGTGCCATTGGTCGAGTAAATCTGAATAATGGTTTGGCATTGAAAGCCTTATATCAAACTTCTGAAGTGGCGGATGTACAAGGCAATGATGCTGCTGCGGCTGCCATAGACGACGCACAAGGCTGGTTGGTTGGGGCTGAATATAACTTACCGACTGCCAAAGCTTGGACAGTGAAAGCGCAGTACAGTCAAAACTCAACCAGCTTTAAAACATCTAAAGATGACTTTGATGCACAGCAGTTTATTGCAGGTGCTGATTATGCCTTTACCAAGCAAGTCAAAGTTTATGGTTACGCAGGGATTTTGACGCTTGAACAAGCATCATTTGAAACCAAACAACCTGTAGTAGGTACGGGCATCGAGTACAAATTTTAATGTTTAAGTAATAGAAAGGGCAAAGTCTCTAAAGATTAATGCGAATGAGTTAAGGAGTTTTATAGAAGCTCCTTAATTTTTTGTCGTTTACGATGGAATCTTCGTATTTTAAAATTCAATATTTGGAGCTCGTCCGTTCTTTGGTTGAGCCAAAAGAACCAAAAACATTTGTCTTCCGCAAAACCTTTTTCTTTTCTACATTTAAATGATCATTTTGCAAAAACATTCCTTTTAAATGGACATGCAGGTTGCGGATGACGCTTACGTATATCAAATATATTGGGGGGCTCAAAAAGGGTATCTGATTGCTTAACTGATCGGTATGACTTTATATATTCGACCACAGTGCCTTTTTTATTTAAGCGAGTTTTAAGTTTAGAAAACTACATTGGGGCATCCGCTCAGCAAGACATGATTTAAAATGTTCAATTTGCAGTCTATTTTTAAAGAAGTTTCACTTTCGCGCTTTAACGTATATTTGGCGCTGTGGTTAGCCGTGGTTTTAAACGTGATGTTCTATAAGCAAGTTCAGTTGCTTACACCGTATCATGGTTTCAAAGCTTATGCCTTTATCGGCGCTACTGTTTTGGTGGTGTTGGCTTTTTATCATTTGGTTTTTCAACTGTTACAGTGGCGACCGATGGCTAAAGGGGTGGCTGCGTTATTGATCATCATTGGTGGAATGAGTGCATATTTTGTCAATAGTTTAGGCGTTTCGATCACACCAGATCAGATCCAAAACATGATGCAAACCGATGGTAATGAAGTGCGCGACTTGTTGTCATGGCGTCTTGTACTGTGGATTGGGGCGATGGTAGTACTACCTTTAGTCATCTTATTTAAGGTCAAAATCCGCCGTGATCCTTTTAAAACCGTGTTATTGCACAAGCTCTTCGGCAGTGCAGTTTCTATTTTGCTGATTGCAGGCATGTTGTTTATTTTCTTTGTTGATTATGCCGCGATTTTCCGTGAGCATCGTGATCTCAAAGGGATGATTTCACCGCAAAATGCGATCAGTTCAACGCTGTCATATTATAAAAAAAATCGACCACAGCAGCATTTACCGTTGGTGACTTATGGTGAAGATGCCCATTTGGTGAAGCAAGTCGGACAGCAAAACTTGCCGAAATTGATGGTTTTGGTGGTCGGTGAAACGGCACGTGCAGAAAGTTTTTCTTTAAATGGCTATGCGAAAAAGACTAACCCTGAGCTGGAAAAACTCAATGTCATCAACTTTAATCAAGTCAGTTCTTGCGGGACAGCCACTGCAGTTTCAGTGCCTTGTATGTTTTCAGGCATGCCACGTGAAAACTACGATGCACAGTTAGCGCACCACCGTGAAGGTTTATTAGATCTTGCACAGCGTGCTGGTTACAAAGTGACATGGATTGACAATAACTCTGGCTGTAAAGGCGTTTGTGATCGGGTTGAACAGTATAAAATTCCAGAACCGATACAGAAAAAATGGTGTTCAGCCGATGGCGAATGTACCGATGAAATTTTGGTGGATAGCTTAAAAGCCTATATGGCTGGTATTGCGGCTGATGATAAAACGCCACGTTTAATTGTGTTACACCAAATGGGCAGTCATGGACCAGCTTACTATAAGCGTTCAACGCCTAAGTTTCAGCCTTTCCAACCGATGTGTGAAACCAATGCCATTCAAGCCTGCACACCTGAACAGCTGAAAAATAGTTATGACAACTCCATTTTTTATACCGACCATGTGTTGAGTCAACTGATTGGTGTATTAAAGCAAAACTCAAACTTTGAAACAGGTTTTTGGTATTTATCTGACCATGGTGAGTCGACTGGTGAACATGGGCTGTATTTACATGGTTCACCTTATGCCATTGCACCAAGCCAACAGACCCACGTACCGATGCTGATGTGGTTTTCAGAAACATGGCAAAAGCAGAATCCGCAACAAATCGCTTGCTTAGGGCAACAAAAAAGCCAAGAATTAAGCCAAGATCATTTGTTCCCAAGCTTACTGAGTTTACTTGGGGTAAAAAGTACGGTGATTGATTCAAAAAATAATATGTTAGAACACTGTACTGCGACCAAAGCGAGCGCTTAGACCATGTCAAAAATATTGATTATTGAAGATGATTTTATGATTGCAGAGTCCACACAAACGCTGCTGCGTTATCAGCAGTTTGATGTGGTGTGGGTCAACAATGGTTTTGATGGTTTAAAGCAATTACAACAATATCCATTTGATGTGGTGTTGTTGGATTTGGGACTACCGATGATGGATGGGATGCAGGTCCTAAAAAATATTCGCTCGCTTTATCCGACTTTGCCTGTGTTGATTATTTCGGCACGAGATCAATTACAAAACCGAGTCGATGGTTTAAACCAAGGGGCGGATGATTACTTAATCAAACCTTATGAGTTTGATGAGTTGCTAGCACGTATTCACGCGCTATTACGTCGTAGTGGCGCGTTAAAACAGCAAAAGCAAAGCCAGACTTTGAGTTATGCAGGTCTAGAGTTAGATGAAGATTTGCACTTAGCCAAGTACAAAGGGCAGACCATTGATTTGTCGAACCGTGAATGGGCTATTTTAATTCCTCTGGTCAGTCATCCCAATAAAATTTTTTCCAAAACCAATTTGGAAGAAAAGCTCTATGACCTTGATTCGGAAATTAATAGCAATACCATTGAAGTTTATATTCACCATTTGCGTGCCAAACTTGGCAAAGACTTTATACGTACCATTCGAGGTTTAGGCTATCGTTTGGGGCAGGTTGAAGCATAACGATGGCGAAGTCGACTCCTGTTTCCTTAAAGCGTCAACTGATTACCTATACCTCTTTATTTAGTATTGTGATGGGGTGTTTGTTAGTGATTGCAGCGTATCGCATTGCACTTGAAGAGACCAATGAGATCCTCGATGCGCAAATGCGTAATTTGGCTGAGCGTGTTGCAGAGCATGATCCCGCTCCAATTAAGAGTGAGTTTGAAGCGGACAGACACTATCACGAAGAAGATTTATTTGTAGATGTCTGGTCGTATGGACTGCCTGAACAACGGCAACATGAGTTTGATTTATTAATACAACCTGTCAAAAAAGCAGGATTTTATACTCACCATACAGCACAAGGCTTATGGAATACCTATGTGCTGCCAACAGAAAAGTATCAAATTCAAGTCAGTCAGCAGCGCAGTGTAAGACAAAAGCTGGCTTTAGAGCTGGCGGCCAATATGTTGATTCCATATTTACTGTTTATGCCTTTGGCTTTATGGGGACTGAGTTGGATTATTGGGCGTAGTCTAAAGCCCTTAGATGAGTTTAAAGCGGAACTTGCACAGCGTGAACCATATGAACTGAGTGAGATTCGTCCAGACGGTTATCCACTGGAAATTCTTCCGACCATTAATGAAATGAATCGTTTATTTGAACGCATTTCGCTGTCGCAAAAAGAACAAAAGCAATTTATTGCCGACGCAGCGCATGAGCTCAGAACCCCTATTACAGCACTGAATTTGCAAATGAAAATTTTGCTGCATGAGTTTCCAGAACACCAAGCATTAAAAAACCTAAGTTTAAGCTTAATTCGGACTCAACATTTGGTATCACAACTGCTCAATTTGGCGAAACAGGATGCTTCCTTACCAAGTTTAGAACCGACACAAAGGCTAGGGCTAAGTGATGTGGCGGTTGAATGTATGGAGCAACTGATGGAGCTGGCGCTAGCCAAAAGCATCGATTTAGGCTTGGAACAGCATGAAGAACTTTGGCTAGAAACTCAAAGTTCAGCCTTACATTCTATTGTCTATAATCTCTTGGATAATGCGATTAAATATACGCCTGAACAGGGCGTGATTAATGTCTCCATTTATCAGCAAGATCAGCAAGCCATTGTTCAAATTGAAGACAGTGGACCGGGCATTGCGCCAGAACTTTATGATCATATTTTAAAGCGTTTCTATCGCGTACATCACCATCTGGAAGTCGGCAGTGGATTGGGTTTATCCATTGTCGATAAAGCCGCAGAAAAAATTGGCGCCAAACTGCACTTTGGACAAAGTGCAGGATTGGGCGGCTTACAAGTTCAAGTGATCTTTAAGTTGTAGTTTCGGCTTGAGTTGGGCTGGACAGTGTAAACTGTTTATAACACAGCGCATATGCCAGTACATTGACCAGCCAAATCACCCATGCCGTCCATAAATTGTGACTAAGGAAATGCGCACCCCGCATCATTTGCGCCCAACCCATGACAAAGCCTAAAATCAGGGCAGCAAGCAAATAAAACCACGCGCGTTTGGGTTCATTTAGACGGTATACGAAATATCCCACAAAGAGTGCAAAACCTGTTGCGGCATGTCCTCCAGGGAAGCAATGTCCTGCGCTGGCTGATAAGTCCCAAAAGAAATCATGTGCTGTGGCCAGTGTCATGTCCCATGGGCAGGCATGCGCAGATTGTGATTTTAAAATACCAATGAGGCTGGTACTGATGAGGACTAAGCCAATGAAATAACCATTTTGCCAACGCTGGGGCTTGAACGTAGCCCATTTATACGAAGCGAGCCATTTCAGTAAATAAATCACATACACCGCGATGATGATGTCTTTGACATAACGATGATTCAGTTCTGCTAAGGCCCAGTCGCGCTTTAGTGGAAAATGACCAGTTTGATCCATAAAGGGGTGAATCAGTTGTAAGTCGATGGTGCCCGCCACAGGGAAGAGCAGCCACAATATGGCAAAACCCAGCGTCAAAATAAAAAACTGAAGGATGAAAAAACGTTGCTGATCCGACACAAGTGAGGCCATGTTCTGAAAATAAGCGCTATTCCAACAGCGTCAGCTTAAACGAGGCTTAACATAAACCCTGTTTCATCGGCTTTAGCATGATCTGTACTTTGGTTATCGCTTTAAGGCGAATACAAAGTGTCGGTTCAGTGTTACATTTGCTCTCAAACACATGAGGTTTAAACATGTCGATACGTGCTGTTCTATTTGATTTGGATAATACCTTGACGCATCGTGGGCGAAGTGTTGCGGCCTTTAGTCAAGATCTTGCCGATACTTATCAAAGCCAACTTAACTGCGTTGATGTGGAGCAGATTGAGTCGATTGTGAATCGGATCGACAATGGTGGCTATCCCTTAAAAGAGTATTTAACTCATCCCAGCATCGGTGCTTCAGTGGCTTATGCGTTGCTACAGGAGTTAAACTGGCAGGTGCCTCCACATTTAGAAGCGTTAAGCAATTTTTGGTTTGTTCAGTTTGGTTCCAGTGCAGTGGCGATGCCTGAGGCTGAACAAACGCTGACCCGTCTAATGCAAGCAGGATATAAACTCGCCATTATTTCAAATGGCGGTCATGCCACACGGCTGTCTATATTAAATGGTTTGGGCTTTCAGCATTATTTTGATGTGATCAATAGCTCTGGATTGTTTGGTCAAGCCAAACCCCAAGCTGATATTTTTATTGACACCGCACAGCAACTGGCTGTCGACGTGGAGCAGTGCTTATTTATCGGTGATCATCCTATTAATGATGTACAAGGTGCACAGCAGGCAGGAATGCAAGCACTCTGGTTATCAGGCTTTCATGTTCCTTCAGTACAGATGTCTGCACCAAGTATCACGGCATTGTCTGAGATTTTTGATTATTTAGAGTGCTAAAAGCCTCTTATAATTTTGAATACGAATAAAAAAAGCGGCCCATGTGAGCCGCATTAAAGTGGAAATGTGTTTAGAACATACTGTCATCTGAGTTGGCAGAGATTTTATGAATAGATAAATCTGCACCGCGAAATTCATCTTCTTGACTTAAACGGATGCCCATCGTGGCTTTTAAAGCGCCATAGACCACCAATCCACCAATAACAGCTATACCTATTGCTAAGAGCGTACCAATCAGCTGTGACATCATCGCAACACCGCCCAAACCACCAAGCCATTTTTGACCAAAGATCCCGACTGCAAGCCCACCAAAGGCACCACATACGCCGTGCAAAGGCCATACACCGAGCACATCATCGACTTTCAGCTTGTTTTGGGTGTAGGTGAAAAGTTTGACAAAAATCAGTCCAGCAATAGCGCCAATCACCAATGCCCCAATCGGATGTACGACATCCGAACCTGCGCAAATGGCAACGAGACCCGCTAAAGGGCCATTGTGTAAGAAGCCTGGGTCATTTTTTCCTGCGAAGTTAGCTGCCAAAGTACCGCCAACCATGGCCATAAGTGAGTTAATCGCGACCAGTCCTGAAATTGCATCTAAACGCTGCGCACTCATCACATTAAAGCCGAACCAACCGACGATCAAAATCCATGAACCTAGAGCCAAGAACGGAATAGACGAAGGAGGATGCGCACTGACACGGCCATCTTTTTTGTAGCGACCATCACGTGCACCGAGTAGAACCACCGCAGCCAGAGCGATCCATCCTCCCATAGCATGTACCACCACTGAACCTGCGAAGTCATGGAAACTTGCGCCGAAAGTGTCTTGTAGCCATTGCTGTAAACCAAAGTTGCCATTCCATGCGATTCCTTCAAAGAAAGGATAAACCAAGGCCACCAATAACACGGTTGCAATCGCTTGTGAGCGCATTTTAGCACGCTCGGCAATACCGCCTGAAATAATGGCTGGAATTGCGGCCGCAAAAGTGAGCAGGAAAAAACAGCGCATCAGGTTATAGCCATGATCCGCCGCTAAGGTATCTCCGATATGGAAAAAATGATGTCCATAGGAAATGTAATAACCTACAAAGAAGTAGGCAATTGCGGAAAGTGAAAAGTCCGTTAAAATTTTGCTTAAAGCGTTGACTTGATTTTTATGACGAACTGTCCCTAGTTCTAAAAAAGCAAAGCCCGCATGCATGGCAAGGACTAAAACCGCACCAAGAAGAAGAAAAAGTAAGTCAATATTTTGCATGTTTAGGTTCCATTTGAGTGCAAAATTTTGCAAAAAGAAACTCAGTATACTGATGCCTGTAATTTCGTGAAGATCTCAGCAAAAAGGAAATATTGATTAAGTTTTGCTTAAAAATAACAAGACTCGATATAAAGCAAAAGTATGCACCATGATGGTGTTTGTGCATTGCAGTGGTGCATGGGTTAAAATATAAGTTAATATTAAGTTTATGAATATATTATGTTTATCTAAGTTTCTTTATTTTAAATATACAGGTATATATTTTGTCTTTTGAGTGAAACCCAAAAAGTAGCAACACAAAAAAATGATAAAAAATTCGGTTAGCAGCTATTGTGAGCTGAGTCTCCGTTGCTTTGTTCTCTTTTGGAACGCTCATGCCATGAAATGTGCGTGCTGATTGCGCATCAGTGAAAGTTTTTAAACATGATTGTATTTTCTCATTCTTATTTTAATTTATCACAGATAAAACATGAATAATCACATAACTATATGTAATTAATTGTAATTATTGTCATATATGATCAGTCCTATTTCATCGTTTTACATCTACAACGAGACAAAATAGTCGGGCAATATTGGCTTTTTGCTGCAAAGTCATGATTACAGAGTTTGCACAAAAAACACAGACAAGGAGGCAGAATTGGCATTTTAGGTTTTGCTGCTTGAGCGTGATTTCTTAGAGGATATTGGGGCGTTTTAAACTGATATTTTTTGATGGATTATGATGAAGAAAAAACTAATAGCAACATTGTTTGGTCTCCCATGTGTGATGGCTTGGGCCAGTAGTGAAGTAACTTCGGATTGGGGTTATCAAGCACAAACAGCACCGCAGTATTGGAGTCAGCTCAACACCAAATACCAAACTTGTGCGGGGCATAATCAATCGCCCATTAATATTGAGCATGTGATTTCAGCAGACCTTGCGCCACTTGATTTTGATTATAAAACGGCTGCAACGAGTATCGTGAAGCTCCCTCATACTTTACAAGCCAATTTTCATCAAGGCAGTTATTTAAGTTTAGAGGGAGAGCGATTTCAATTATTACAAATGCATTTACATAGCCCTTCTGAAAATACGATTCACGGCAAAAGTTTTCCGATGGAATTACATTTAGTCCATGCTTCTGAAAAAGGAGAGCTGGCTGTGGTTGCGGTGATGTATGAACAAGGGAAAAAGAATCAAGCACTTGATGGACTGTGGCAGCAGTACAGGCAACCCCAGAAAGCACTCAATTTAAACGCAGATCAATTTCTGCCGACACATCGCGAGTACTACCGTTTTAATGGTTCGCTCACGACACCGCCGTGTACTGAAGGTGTACGTTGGGTGGTCTTAAAAGATATTCAGCAGGCATCAGCACAGCAAATCGCAAACTTCGCTGCACTGATGGGGTATCCGAATAATCGTCCTGTTCAAGCCACCAATTCGCGCTTGGTTTTAGACTAGAGCGTGAATTAAAAAAGCAGATCGTGTGATCTGCTTTTTTAATGTGGGATAACCCGTCTGTGCTAGTGCAAGATCTTGTCTAAGAACTGTTGAGCGCGATCGCCACGTTTGGTGTTAAAGAAATCATCTTTGCTACAGTCTTCGACAATTTTACCTTGATCCATAAACAACACACGGTTGGCCACTTGACGGGCAAAGCCCATTTCATGGGTGACACACATCATGGTCATGCCTTCATGTGCCAACTCGACCATCACATCAAGAACTTCATTAATCATTTCAGGGTCAAGTGCCGATGTCGGCTCATCAAACAACATGGCAATCGGATCCATACTTAAGGCGCGGGCAATTGCGACACGTTGCTGTTGTCCACCTGAAAGTTGTGCTGGAAATTTATGTGCATGTGCACTCAGCCCAACCCGTTCTAAATAGCCTAAGCCTTTCTTTTTCGCTTCAGCTTCAGAGCGTCCCAATACTTTAATTTGGGCAATGGTTAAATTTTCAGTAATGCTGAGATGTGGAAATAACTCGAAATGCTGAAACACCATACCTACACGACTGCGTAATTTGGTCAAATCTGTTTTCGGGTCTTTGATGGGAATTCCATCGACTGTGATTTGACCTTGTTGGAAATCTTCCAGTCCATTCACTGTTTTAATCAGGGTCGATTTGCCTGAGCCGGATGGACCACAGACCACCACCACTTCACCTTGGCAAATTTGTGTGGTGCAATCGGTTAATACTTGAAAATCGCCATACCATTTACTGACATTTTGGAGGTCAATCATTACTTTTTGGTCGCTCATACGCTTAACCTCCTTTGTAATCGTTTTACTGCATATGTGGCTAGCATACTGATGGTGAAATACACTAGGCCTGCAAATAAAATATATTGCGTTAATAGAGACATCAAATCGCCCCGCACGTAGTTGGTGCGGAAAAAGTCGAGTAGGCCAATGGCGTACACCATGGTCGAGTCTTGGAACAAGATGATGGTTTGCTGTAACAGCAGCGGTGTCATTTTACGAAAGGCTTGCGGCAAAATGATTAAGCGCATGGACTGACCATAGGTCATGCCTAGTGCATAAGCCGCGGCAGACTGTCCTTTAGGAATCGATTGAATCCCTGCACGTACAATTTCCGAGAAATAAGCGGCTTCAAACAGCATGAACGCCACAATACTTGAGACCAAAGCGGTATCAATGGTCAGGTAATTTCCAGTGACTGTGGTGTAGATAAACGGTACAGCAAAGTAGAACCACATCAATACCAACAGCAGAGGAATCGAGCGAAATAAATTGACATAGCCTTGGGCAATTAAATTCAAGATGCGAATTGAAGACAAACGCATTAGTGCCAACAGCGTGCCAATGAAAATACCACCAATGGTGGCGATGATGACCACTTTTAAAGTGATACTTAAACCATGCCATAGGGCGGGTGCAGATAACTGCAAATCATGGGTAAATGCGGTGAGCCATTCCATTATTTAGCTCCTGCAATTAAACCTGGGACACGTAAACGTTTTTCAAGCAGCGTCATTAAGGTAATTAAGCACACGTTGATAACGATGAAAATAATCGTGACATAGGTATAGATTTCGATGGTGTTCTGCGTATATTCGCTGATGGTTTTCATCTGAGAAATAATCTCGGAGACCCCAACTAAAGAGGCTACAGAAGTATTTTTGACGCAGTTGGTCAACTCTGAGCTCAGAGGCGGCAAAATCGTACGGAAGGACTGCGGTAAAATGACATAGCGGTATAGCTGTGCGGTACTAAAACCCATGGCATAACCTGCATTGACCTGTCCTGTAGGTAAGGCTTCAATGCCTGTACGGACTTGTTCGCAGACACGTGCTGCGGTAAACAGTCCCAGACCAATACTGGCTGAAATCAGCGCTGTTGTTCCTGCACTTAAATCGTTAATCCACCATGACTTGATCGGGCCAGGTAAGAAATTCGGCACCACATAAAACCAAATAAATAATTGGATCAGTAGCGGTACATTACGAAAAATGGTGACGTAGCCAGTGCCGATGGCACGTGCGGTTTTATTGGGAAGCGTGCGCATAATGCCGAGAATACTTCCGAGCACCATTGCAATGCTCCAAGCCACAATGGCAATAACAACCAGCCAGCCTAAACCAATTAAAATCCAACTGAGATAGGTGCTATCTCCGACGCCTGTGGATTGCCAAAGGACGCCCCAGTTCCAGGTATAATTCATGACAATCCCCTAAAATAGGTCAGGCAAAGAAACTTTGCCTGAGTGAACATTAATCTTTCCCTTATCGTTTACTGATCACGGTCATGTGGGTTTGCAATTAAGGCTTTAAGTTGGTCTGACATAGCAAAGTTCAGGTTAATGTTTTTCGGTGGAATTGGTTGTTCAAACCATTTGTTGTACATCTTGTTAATTTCACCTGAGCTATAAGTGGCTTTAATTGCATCATCAACCACTTGCTTAAAGCCTGTGTCACCTTTACGCAACATACAGCCATAAACTTCTTGAATTGGTGCTGTACCGACAATGTGCCACTTGTTTGGATCTTTGGCTTTCGATTTTTCTCCAGCAAGTAAAATGTCATCCATCATAAACGCAGCAGCACGACCACTTTGGAGCATCAAGAATGATTCAGCATGGTCTTTAGCAGAAATCACTTCACCAATACCAAGTTCTTTTTCATGCTGGCGGATATAGCGTTCAGAAGTTGTTCCTGCTGTCGTTACTAATTTTTTGCCTTTTAAGTCAGCAAAATCCTTCACACCTGAATCGGTTGCAGTAAGTAAACGTGAACCCACTTCAAAGAAGCCCACAGAAAAATCAACTTGTTGCTGACGTTCTTTGTTGTTTGTGGTTGAACCACATTCAAGATCGACTGTGCCATTTGAAACCAATGGAATACGGTTTTGGCTGGTGACTAAGTTATAGCGAACTTTTAAATCAGGCATATTTAGTTTTTGTTTAACAGCTTCAACCACTTTGAGCTGTAAATCATGTGCATAACCGACAGGTTGATTTGGGTTGTCTGCGATATAGGAGAATGGAATAGAGGAGTCACGGTAACCTAAAACAATGGTTCCTGATTTTTTAATCTTATCTAAAGTGCCTGACTGTGAAGCATCTGCGCCAGTGCTAGCTGCATCCGTTGCAGGTGCTTTGTTGTCGCTACATGCACTGAGGCTCAGCGCAAGTGCACAAAATAGGGCAGAAAGATTACGTTGCATGGTCATGTACAAACTCCTTTTGTTTGCAGCATCAATTGCATTGTTTTTATCAAAAACGTCAGAATTGGGTTAAAGCTTTATTCTGTGCAAAAGATGTTCTTTTTATGGTATTTTTTTACAGCTTAGTTTGCATCTTAATCGAGATTGCTTTTGCTGCTCAAGAGGGATTTTTAATATTTTGTTAATAATGCTTTAAATAAGTGCATCGCTATATTCCTCTGATATTAAAAAGAAAATTATGCATAATGCGTGCCATTTCAAGTTTTCTAATTCATTTTATTAGGCTAATGTCTAATGCCACAGGGTTGGCTATGCGTTTCGTTATGGATGCATGACAGAATGGATTTTGTTCGTGTAGAACATGCTAAAACTGCAATAGCAAAGAAAAGTGCTTTATTTTGAAGATGATCCGTTTTATGACGCAGTATATAAAGGTCAGTTAGATTCGGTTTACTGTCCTACACTTTCCGAAGGGGATTAAAAACTAAAAAATAAAAGCGACTGTACGTTATGAACAAATGATAGGGCACAATCGCAATGAGAGGATATGAGCAGATGTGTATCAAGAAGTGCTTAGTGCACAAACATATCCATATATTCACGGATTTCAGAAATAGCCGTTTCAATATCAGTCGTCAGCCATGTTGGCTCAAACAGTCCAATATAGTGATCTAAACGGTCTTGAGGTACAACTAAACGCACTGGACATTCTTCTTCCAGTAAGCGCCAAGGAATGATGGGTGTTTCATTATCTAAAAAGGCTTGCACATTTCGAATGTCAATAATCATGGCATTGACACATTCAGGAAAAGGCATCACTGAAAACTCTTCAGTACGACGACGGAAAAACTCCAGATCACCCCATTTTAAAATATAACTAGGCTTAGAAAATTCAATAATACCAATAAGATGTTGGTCTCGCGTGTAGTGCAAATGACATTGGTGCGTAACATCAGTGTCTAAATCAAGCGTTACACTTTGTTGACGATATGCCATAAAGTCCAAAAACAGCTAAAACAAGGTGCATAATTATAGCGCAAATTCATTTAAAGAACGCTGTTCGCCAGACTCTTTTTGTTTATGTCTAGGTAAAATACTTTTTATATGACTTTTAACACTAAATTGATTGATGAGCGACTGTTTTTAAAACATTAAAAAATAACAACTTAACTTAAAATAAAGCGCTTGTTTACTATCTCACTATGCTTTGAAACACAATGCTACACAAGCAGTTGTTAGTATGAGAATTCGACAACTTGATAATAGAAAATTGAGGGGGAGCTATGACACATGATTTCAATAAACCGTCCCATGTACAAACGCCAGAGGAGCGGCAGAAGAAAAAACGCGTGCCCTTGTATATATTGGCATTGGTCGGAATTTTCTTAATCGCATTATTATTTTATATGTTTGCAGATACCAAGCCAAATCCGAATGAGGCGCCTCCAGGACATCCGAATCCGAGTGCAGAGCCTGCAACACCAAATAACAGTACCACTGCAACAGCAGGTGACGAAGCGACAGCCAACGATAGCAATACGGCGACTGCAACTGACCGCTAAATGTGACTAAAGCCCTTGTAATGTACAGGGGTTTTTTCTTTAGCAGTCATCAAAAGGTATTCCATTTCTCATTCATACCTCATGGCAGACAATCACTTCAAAACTAAAATCTGTAGTTGAGCAAAGGTCGCTGTGATGTAGACACAACAAGAGGGAGAACAAAATGAATGATTATGTAGGGCATCAGGGTCGATTTGATGCGATGTATTATTGGGACCAGTTTCACCCAATCCTGTCCGCAATCGCCATCCTGATCATTGGTTGGATTATTGCATTATTGATTGCAGGTGCTGTGAAAAAGGTTTTAACCAAACTCGGGACCAACCAAAAACTTTCCAGTGCTACTGGCCATCGCTCGAATATTGAAAATATTATTTCTCGAGTTGTGTTTTGGCTCATCTTGATTATTGCGGTGATCGGTGCACTCAATGTTCTCAATCTCACCAGTGTAAGTGGGCCATTTAGTAATATGGTTCAACAGTTCTTGTTGTTTATACCACAATTGTTGGCTGCTGTTGCTGTGGGCTTTATTGGCTGGATTGTGGCAAAGCTGGTCAAAGTGGGTTTACAAAAAGGATTGGATCGAACTCAGTTAGATGAAAAACTCAGTCAGGATGTCGGAGTCAGTACGCTGAGTCAAAACATCAGTGAAATTGTCTATTGGTTGATTTTATTACTATTCTTACCCATTGTTTTGTCGATACTCGGTCTGACTGGGCTGCTCTTTCCGATCCAAAATATGGTCAATGAAGCCGTACTGTATCTACCAAATATCTTTATTGCGGGTGTAATTGTTTTTGCAGGTTATATTCTAGCCAAAATTGTACGGGGCATTATTGAGGGCTTATTGAGAAGCCTAGATGTACAAAAACAGGTTGAAAAAGTAGGACTGTTTAAAAACTCAGATTTGGCTAAAGTGCTCGGATCTTTTGTTTTTGCAATGGTTATTATCACAGCGCTGATTATTGCGTTTGAAGCTTTAGGCATTGATGCAATTTCTCAACCAGCGACGGCCATGCTGTATGAAATCATGAATGCGATTCCGCACATCATTGCGGCGGCATTGATTTTAATTTTGGCCTATGTAGTGTCACGTTTTGTTGCAAGCCTTGTGGTTGAAGTCTTGTCGGGAACAGGTGTAGATGACATTCCAAACAAAGTTGGCTTGCAACGTTTCTTAGGAAACACCAAAGCATCTTGTGTTGTGGGTTATTTTATTGTGTTCTTTACCATGCTATTTGCGGTCTCTGAGGCGGCAAATCGGCTCGGTTTTGAACAGATTAGTGGTTTGATTGCGATGTTTATCCAGTTTGGTGCAAACATCCTATTGGGTGCAGTCATTCTGGGCGTGGGCTTCTGGCTGGCGAACTTGGTTGCACAGGTGATTGAACGTGGTGAATACAACAGTTCTCGTTGGGTGGCGAACATTGTACGTGTCTTGATCATTGGCTTAGTATTGGCGATGGGCTTGCGTGCAATGGGTATCGCAGACTCCATTGTAAACTTGGCCTTTGGCTTAACGCTGGGTGCGGTTGCCATTGCTTTTGCACTGGCTTTTGGCCTCGGTGGGCGTCAACCTGCGGAACGGGTTTTGACCGATTTGTTAGATAAAGCCAAAAAAGAAGGTACACAACCGAATCCACTTTATCAGGCCAAAGCTGAAAGCACACAATCCGCACAAGGCAAAGAAGAGCATGCCTCACTGAAAGAGCAAATGGATACGCCAACGGTTGCAGAGGAATATCAACATGCAGATGATATTCCAACTACAGCAGAGGTCGATCCTGTGCATAAACCTTTAAATAAACCTTTTGGTTCAACGGGTGAAGCTGAACAAGATATTGACGTTCACCCCAAAGATCCAGACTAAATTAATCACACTAAAACACCGACCGCTGATGGCGGTTGGTGTTTTTTTTATTGGAGTAAGCTCATGTCAAAAAAAGCCCCAAATAAATATTTTGCCCCAATCATCATCGCGGGTATTACGGTTGGATTTTTTGTGAGTGCTTATAAATTTGTATTTGCAAAACCGAAGATCGATACAACAACACACGCTAATGTTGAAAGAATACCGACTGCGGCAACTGAAGGCCGTGATGAGGATAAATCTGATGAAAAATAATACAAAAGTCTATAGTGTGGAATGAAATTTAATTTGGTATGTTTGATGCATGTGGAATATGGATATTTCATAAATTATAAATACTTACATGCCTATACTTTTGTGATAGCTGCATGGAAATTTCACGATTTATTTTTATAAATTGCAGTTTAAAAAGGAAAAAACAGATGATGCAAATATTAAAAAAAACATTGATGACGAAACATTCAGTGATCCAGCCGAGCCATGTCCATATTGCCATTGCGAAAATGGACTTAGCGCTTGCCCGTCAACAGAAGCAAAAGCAGTGCGTACTGCTACGCACGGACTATTTAGAATAATTTACAGTTTTAAGCACATGGCTTAAACATATTCTGATGCGGCATGCGCAGATGACCATGCCCATTGGAAGTTAAAACCACCCAAATGTCCTGTCACATCCAATATTTCACCGACAAAGTACAAGCCTTTTTGCTTTTTACTTTCCATGGTTTTCGATGAAACTTCAGTGGTGTCTACACCGCCTAAAGTCACCTCAGCAGTACGGTAGCCTTCAGTTCCTGATGGTTTGACTTCAAACGCATGCAAGCGTGTTGCAATGTGCTCCAGTTTTTCATCCGACAGTTGGCCAATCGCTGTTTCAGCCAGTTCTGGCCAAATGAGGTTTTGCAGTTCAACTACCACACTTTTAGGGAAATGTTCACCCAGTAAAGTACGCAGCAGGGCTTTGGATTGACTGTGCTTCTTGGCTTTTAAGTAGTCGTGCAAATCCACATTTGGCAAGAAGTCAATTTTGAAGCTTTGTCCTACATCCCAATAATTCGACAGTTGTAGCGAGCTTGGCCCACTGAGCCCACGATGGGTAAATAAAAGGGCTTCGGTGAAAGCGTTTAAGTCATTCGATAAAGTCGCATCGACCGCGTTGCCACTTAAGCGTGTGGTCACTTCTTTAAAGCTATCTGAAAAGGTAAAAGGCACTAAACCTGCGCGAGTTGGATAAACATGGTGACCAAATTGCTTTGCAATTTCATAGCCAATACCTGAGCCACCTAAGGTCGGAATAGATAAACCACCCGACGCAATGACCACAGATTCGGCTTCAAAATACCTTAGTGTCGTGGCAATTTGAAAACCTTGCTCATCGAGTGCGGTAATTGCTTTTACTTCACAGTTGGTTTTAATGTCGACCAAACCTGTTTTTTCACACTCGCTCAATAGCATGGCTAAAATTTCTTTGGCACCTTTGAGGGTGAACAGCTGACCGTGTTTACGCTCTTCATATTCAATACCATACTCACAAACCATCCCAATAAAGTCCCAATTGGTATAGCGAGTGAGGGCTGAAATCACAAAGTGTGGATTATGTGAAATAAAGTTGCTTGGCTCGACATACAGATTGGTAAAGTTACATTTACCCCCACCTGACATGAGAATTTTTTTGCCGACTTTATTGGCTTTTTCTACCACCACCACTTTACGTCCGCGTTGAGCTGCCATATAGGCTGTCATTAAGCCAGATGCACCTGCACCTAAAACTAAGACATCATATTGATTTGTGGACATGACACACTCACGGGAGAATAAAGCAGGGCATTATAGACCATCTTTTTTGCTTTTTCAGGACTATCTAAAGTGTGGCTAAACGAGCTTGTAGCCCACCTGAATGAATCACCAAAATACGATGATCTAGGGGAAATGTACCTTGTTGAATTAAATCGGTTAAGCCCAACAGCATTTTGCCTGTGTAAATCTGTTCCAGTGGAATGTCATATTGCTGTTCAAAAGCATGGATAAACTGCAAGAGTTCAGCATTAGTTTTGGCATAACCACCACAACAATATTGATCAGTAATTTGCCAATTTCGTTTTTCAGTCAGTTGCTGTAGTTCTCGACTCAAAAAATCACCTTTGAGTGCGGAGAAGCCCAAAATTTGCTGTTGACGATCACTGGCTTCAATCAGACCCGCAATGGTGCCACCCGTCCCCACGGCACAACAAATCAGATCGAAATTTTGTCGATCCGCATCAGAGAGAATTTCTGTGCAGCCTTGAATGGCAAGGGGATTGGTTCCCCCTTCGGGAATCACATAATACTCAGGATAATCTTGTTGTAACTGTGCTAAGTAGGCTGAGCTTTGCTTTTGCCGATAGGCTTCTCGTGTCACAAACTGCAACTGCATGCCGAATTGCTGTGCTGTATTTAAGGTTGTATTTAAAGGTTTACTTGCCAGTTCTTCGCCCCGAATAATGCCTAGACTCTCAAAACCAAATAACTGCGCTGCATAGGCCGTCGCGGCAATATGATTGGAATAGGCACCGCCAAAAGTCAGCAGTTTTTTATAGCCTTGTTGCTGCGCCGCCAACAGATTGTATTTCAGTTTAAAAAATTTATTGCCTGAAATATGCGGATGGACCAAGTCTAAACGTTTGATGCTGATATTGATCCCGCCAAAACTGATGTGCTGATAGGGAATGGACTGTGCAATCTGTTCAAACATAGGACTTTAATCAATCAGGTTGAGTGCTTAGTGTAAGTGAAAAGTCGTGGTTTCTGCACAGAATTAACGCTGTGCAGAGTGGGTATTGACCGAGCTAATCACGGACATGCCTGGGCGTAAATTTTCTATGCCCGTTTGATTCGGATCAATTGCAATTCGTACCGCAATGCGTTGCACCACTTTGGTAAAATTGCCTGTCGCATTATCGGCTTTAAGTACACTGAATTCCGAACCCGCTGCTGGGGAAATTTGCTCGACATGACCTGTAAATTTCTGATGATTGAGGGCATCCACCGTGAACCATGCTTTTTGCCCAATTTTCATGTTGGCAATTTGAGTTTCTTTAAAGTTTGCGGTGACCCACGTTTGCTGTGGAATCAAATAGAGCAACTGTGTGCCTGCGGCCACATATTGTCCCACACGTGGATTGACTTCACCCAGTTGCCCATCCATCGGGGCGATAATGCTGCTGTAGTTTTTGGTGGTTTTGGCTTGATCCAGTTGTGCCGCAGCATTGGTCACTTGTGCTTTGAGTCCTGTTTCAGCCACTTGTGCGGTTTTGAGCGCTTCTTTTGCCACCAATACATTGGCCTGTGCTTGTTGCAGTAAAGCTAAATTATTTTGGGTATCGGCAAAGGCTTTGTCTTGTTCTGATTTAGACGCTGCGCCAGAGTCGCCCAACTGTTGATAGCGCTGCTGTTGTGCCAATGACAGCTGGTACGCTGCTCGAGCCTGTTCGACCTTGGCTTCTGCTGCGACAATATCGGCTTTACGCTGAGCTATACTTTGCGTTTGATTCGATAGGTTGTTTTGCGCTTGATCCACCCCAGCTTCTGCTTGAGTGACTTTTTGGTCATAAGTCGTGGCATCAATATGCATCAACACCTGTCCTTTTTTGACATGATCAAAATCACTGACCAATACATCTTTGACATAGCCATTAATTTGCGAAGAAAGCACCGTAG
Source organism: Acinetobacter sp. MF4642 (assembly GCF_002018925.1). Lineage (NCBI taxonomy): Bacteria > Pseudomonadati > Pseudomonadota > Gammaproteobacteria > Moraxellales > Moraxellaceae > Acinetobacter > Acinetobacter sp. MF4642. The sequence continues at coordinate 11,568 of NZ_MVON01000024.1, read as the reverse complement.
TTTTGCCTTTGACATAGCTGTTGTCAGTGGACTCAACCGCACTGTCAAAGGGCCCAATTTTCCATGCCCACAAGATGATGCCAATACCGATGATCAGTACTAAAAACATCAAAATCAAGGTCCGTTTTGCTGTTGGAATCAGTTTACTTGAAGGCGGCGTAATCGGTGTTGTTGCTGCCATGGTCTGTTCGGGCTGAGAGATATTTTCAGACCTTGCAGTGGTTTCAGCGGGAGCTATTGGTTTTTGATCTTCAGACATAACAATTTCTCAATAAATAGGGAACAGTGGCATTAGGCAGGACCGATTTTCGCTTGTTGCCGCAGTTGATATTGATTCCGCGCGATCAGGAATGTCCCCCACAGCAACAGCAGCATAGCAACAACGCCATTAAAGCTAATCACATCGTTATAGGCACGAACTTGAGCCTCTCGAGTCACCACTTGATTGAGATTTTTTAAGGCTTGTTGTTGCTCTAACTGCTGATCGAGCGTGTAACTATGCGAACTTTGTTGATACGCTAAAAGGCGCTGTGCAATCAATGGATTGGTTTCGGGTAGCTGTTGAATCATCTCAGCACGATAGTTTTGGGTTCGGACTTGTTGATAGGTGGAGTAAAACGATGAACCGACTAAGCCACCAAATGTTTGAGTCGCTGAAAATAAAACAATAAACGTGACAATATGGGTGGGGCCTTTTTGCATGGCGCTTAAGATACCCGTGATCAAGAGTGGACCAATAAACACACCACTGGCAAAGCCCACCAAAAACTGACTGCCGTAGAAGTTGGAAGGGCGAATATCGCTGGTAAGGTGAAAATCTAGTCCGCAAGCAATCAACACCAAAGCTTCTGCTAATAGTAAGTGCCAAATAATCCGTTCACGTGAAAAAGTGATGGCACTAAATAAGGTACCAGACACGATGCCTAAAAAGATCACCACATAGAGTGGAACAAATTGATCGGGGCCCATGCCCATAGTTTTGAGAAAACTCACGGCAGCATAGCTTTGCTCGGACATTAAAAAGCGAATGGCAAAGGCACCGATGATAAAACGAAGCGTGGATGATGTCCCCAACCAACGCGTCATAATCAGTGGATTGACCCGATAATGCTCGTAGACCAAACCAATCACAATTAGGCTAAACCCTGCAATTAAAAGGTATGCCAACCACTTCACTTCAAACCACCACAAGATAGGCCCTTGGGTCAGCACAATACACAAAAAAGCAAAACCAGGCGCAAGCAGGGCAAAGGTGAAGAAGTCTTGCTTTTCAAAAACAGCAATTCTTAAACTACGGGGCAACTTCAGCGACACCACCATTGCGAAACAGCAGAGCGCTAAACCAATTTCAAAGGTATACAGGACATTCCAGTTATTGACGTCAATGAGATACGGAGAAATGATCCATGCCAAAGGAATACCGAGCTGCTGAAAGCCTAAAGCCAAATAAATACTGCGACCAAAATTTTCCCGCTTAAAGGCCTGCATAATGTAATACATGCCTAAGGAGCTGAGCGGTGCTGCAACCATGCCGCTAATGAAACGTACCAGTACGGCCATTTCAAAGGTATGCACAAAGACGTGTAAAACCAAAACTACAATAAAAATTAGTAGGCCAATTTCAGAGAATAGACGCAGACCGTATTGCTGGCGGGCTTTAAATAGAATCAGGTTCGCACTGACATTGGCCATCACATAAGCCGCAGGAATCCAAGCCACCTCAGAGGGTGTTAGTCCATATTCACCCTGAATTAAGGGTAAATTTGCGGTAATGAAACCATTACTGAGACTTGCAGACAGTGCGACAAATAAACCAATAAAAAAATATATGAAGCGCTTAGGTGTGGAGTGCGCGATCACGGCAGGAGAGCCGGGCAGGGTTGGCTTTTCTTCTGCTGTCCAGTTTGGCGCAGGTTCGAGTAAACGCGGCGGCTGTGTCATGAGTGGTGACATTTATGCCCGAATGCCATTGAGTAAGAGCTCAATCGCACGTTGTGCGAGTTGTTGTTGCTCTATATCGGTCAGCCCTTGAAATGAAGTCCTTAAAATGGCCGTAATCATGGCGTAATCTTGGGTGGTTAAATCAGGGCGACATACGCCGTGGCGAATGGCTTGATCAATCAAAGGTTGTAAAATCGCATCGCGGCGTGCGTAGATATCGACCATGACGGGATCATTACGCTCAATCACCCGCCAATATTCCATCAGCGCAGTTAAATACGGTAAGTTATAGACATGGTTTTCAATTAAACGGATAAAACCATCTTCATATTGAGAAAATGCTTCTGCACGAACTGCGAGACGTTCCAAAGCTTGCTCCATGAGTGCAATCACTAAGGCACGACGGTCATCAAAATTACGATAAAACGTCGCCCGCCCGACATTGGCGGCATCAATTACCTGCTGTAAGGGTGCATTGATCCCGTGTGTACGAAAAACCTGAACTGCGGCTTCCAGCAATTCCTCACGGTTTTGTGCAGCACGCAGTTGACGACTGGTCATGGTGAATATTTCATTTAATTTGGAAGTGCTATTATTTAACGGACAAAAGTGTCCGTTGTTAATATTCAATCCTGTAAGATTTTGTAAATCAGGTTGTCTTTTTCTAATTTAATCTAATTTCGATAAGAAATGGGCGACTCGGAAACGTCATCTGCAACCTGCATGGTGTAAATAAGATAATGTTTTATTCGCTATATTTGAATAAATCCAAAAAATGAACAGGTTTTGCAGATGACAATGGTTTTGCCTACTTTTGCCTAAACAAAAGTAGGGCGAGCCGCAGGCTGATGAAGAAATTGAATAAAACAAGATAAGACTCCGCCAAGATAGTTTTTTAAATACGTCGAATAAATATTTAGATCGAATTTGGGTTAACTTAAATCATTCATATTATTGTTTTATCTATGAATAATTGATATTTATTTTATAAAGAAATTCGCAGAGAACCCTCATGTAGATGGACAAGAGTTGTAACAAAGTCGATAGGATTGGAAAAATAAAAGTGCTATGCTGAAAGCACAATAATGATAAATGAGGGGATATGATGAAAACCTTATCTACCCTAGTATTGGTTTTATTGCTCACTCAACTGACCGCGTGTGATGCAAAAAAGGATTTGAATCAGCCTAGAACTGAGGCTCGTACCATGATTATTGGTGGTGTTCCTGTGCATGATCGTGACTATAAACTTCCATCACAAGATATGGCTTTTAATCAGAAAAAGCCTCCACAGGCTGATGCCTACTAATAGGTAAAAATAGGGAGGCATATTGTCAGTACATGGTGGTGCAAGATGCGATGTGCAGTATAAAAGATGCATTGTGCTACGCCAGATTTGTGAAAATGTGAAGTAGACGTCTTACTTCCTGCAAACGTTTGTTGAATTAAAGCCTTACAAACGTATAAAAGGCCTTGTACTCGCCCAATATGCCCAAACTGTTGTGGCTCAAATTGACTAGATCAGTTCGATTTGCCAATTTGAAGCTTGAATCTCTAAGTTATTTTGCCTGAGTTGCTGGCTAATTGCATCGGCTTGTTTTTGCAAGTCTGCAACCGTAATGGTTTTAACCCAGCGAATTTCACTGGAACTATAACGACCATTTTCACGTCGTGAACTGTCGATGGCCTGTTGAATTATACGATGCTGTTGTGTGAGTAAATCACGTGTGTTTAAAACACTGAGCATGGATTGACCCGTGCTGGTTTTAGCTTGAGCATTGGTCGCATGAATTCTTTCAATCAGATGATGTAACTCTGTATTTACACTAAAAGCCTCACCCATCAGCGCATTCGGATCTTCACTCAGTTCATCGCCTTCTTGGATTAGCACATTATTGTTGATCCGTTGTTGTAAAGAAGCGAGTTTGGTTTGTAAGTCACTACGCAATAAAAGTGCTTCTGCTAGTTTCATAAATTTATTTTTAAAGTTTTAGATGAGTCTTATGCTGCATCTGTGTAATCAAAGCTTCAACTGAGTTTTGTAATTTTTATGAAATCTAAAATCATGAGAAAACGATAGAAAAGCACTTAGTCAGTTTCGGTATTTTATTTAAAACGTGGAGATGTTTTTCCTATGTTGATTAGCCAATTTATTTACTAATGAGGTATAAAGTTTTATCTAATTTTTCTTTTTATCCAATTCAAAATTAGGTGCGTGCACTGCCTCAACATTTCAATAAAGTATAAAAGGTGTTTGTGTAGGCAATACCCTTACTTTTGATAGGCCAAAAGTAAGCAAAAGCCTTTGTTATCCATACATAACATCCCTATTATGATGGATAACGTGTGGCATCCCTGCCACACTCGCGTATCCAAACGTTGCTTAAATTAAACTATGTAATAGTAACGACATAAAGGTGCTCTTATCGCTATAGATTAAAAGCTTAGTGGAACACGGTTTCCAAAGCTTTCAAACCAACTTTCGGATCAAGCAGACCGTTGTAAATTTCAGGGATTTCACGTTCCACCCCAAAGAATTCATAAATGGCAAGCATCGCACCACGAACTGAATATTCCACAGTAAAGACCACGTCATCTTCAATTTCCACAAACTGTCCGAGGAAAGCAAAGTTTTGTGAGCCTTGTGGAATTACCTGTGGACGATCCCCCGGCTTACGGCAGGCGAATAGGGCAGAGGCATATGGCATCATGGCAGTGGTTAAATTGGTGGTTGCCAAAACATGATCTAAAATGTCGTCAAAACCGAGCTGTTTAATCAGTTCTGTTAGGATTTCTTGCCCTGTGGCTTCGGACATTGGTTTCTTGATGTAATCGCCCATATGATCAATTTGGAAACCGTAGCCCCATAAGGTATACAGGCCTTCAGGTAAGTCGGCAAAGTGTGGCTGCGCAGGGACCACAATGGATAAATGCCAACCCGACTCATACCAAGTCATCAGTGCGCCGGTGCCTGGTTCATTCCCCGTATAGTCAATAATGCGTTTAAGCAGCACGTCATCTTTCATGGTCAGGGTGAAAGATTCCCACTTATGTTCATCGACATTGCCATAAAAAGTCATTGGACGGCCAAAGTCTGGGGCTTTTTGTGCCAGTGTTTCCCAAAGCGTCCAGCCATGATCTTCTCGATGACGAATGAGGGTAGGCACGTCATGATTACCGCCATAACGTGAGTCCGCAGTAATGGAACCTAAAGTGAAAATGGCTAAATCATTGGCTTTCAGATTAATTTGCTCTGAGCCTTCAGGCAATTGTACGTATAGATGCGAGGCATGGCGCTCTTGAGTTTCAGTATTGGTAATGAAGTCCGCATCTGTGACATAGTGTCCAAAACGCACATCGACCCCTTGTGCGATTAACCAACGCTGTAAGGGAAGGATCATTGAATCATATTGGTTGTACTTAGTACGTTTCACACCCGCTAAGGTATGAATGCGTGGCAATTCTTGAATAAAACGCAAGAAATAGCGTCTTAACTCTGCTGCACTGTGCCATTTTTGAAAAGCGAAAGTCGTGCGCCACATGCGCCAGAAATTGGTTTCAAAAAAGGCTTCATCAAAAAACTCATCAATGCGGCGACTGCCAATTTTTTCTTCTTTTGAAGCCAATAGGCGCAGCATCTGTGCACGATGTAGTGTATTCAGGCCAAGCTTTGCTGCATCCGCAATGACATGTTCGGCATCAATTAAACGTGCATTGGCGTGGGTTTTCACTTGTTCATTAAACTCACGACATTCTTCACGTACCGAAACGTTTGGATCTTCTAATGATGGAATACTGGAAAATAAGTTCCATAGGCACAAATAAGTTTCATCGGTCAGCATGCGCCCGCCACGTGTTACCCAAGCTTGTGCGGCATGCGGTGTATGTCCGCCATCCATCGAGCCACCTGAAATATCGAGTTCTTCTAAAATATGGATATTTTTGGCAGGGACTTTGGCATCACGGATCGCAAATGCAGCAGCAGCCATACCTGCAATACCACCACCAATGATCCAAAGATGGGACTGTTGTGCGTCTAATGGGGGGCGCTTCTTATTTTGCATGGTTCACCTTTAATTATGATGTTAAAAATTATGAAGTTAAAAAATGTGGTTTAGAGAAATAAAACCTTATAAATAGTAAGTCTTTTTATATATTAAAAAAGTATGAAAAGGGAAGTAATTCCCTCATTATATTTTGTAATCAAAAATAAGCATATGATGGCTATTTTTAATACACATTTGTCTTTTTATTAAAATTGAATATGATCTAAATAACTGATGTTTCAGTTTATTGTTGAGTAATTGCTCTATTGTTGTTTTCACTATGGCCTATGCCAAATTTCCTTAAAAATAGGCTTTTTATTTATCATTAAAAAATATAATGGATGTACACGCTGTGGCTTGATCACGATATAAATGTGAAAAATAACTGATAAAGTGAATATCGTAAAAACTTTGTTTAGCGTAAAATCGCAGCTGATAAATTCTCTCAATTTAGAGGTCACTCTTGGAATCATTTTGGATTTTGGGCTCGATTGCCTTTGCATTAATGTTAGGCGCAATGAGCCCTGGACCGACGTCGATTTATGTAGCAAAAAATTCGATTGCGATTTCTCGAAAGCATGGCCTCTTTACCGCATTGGGAACTGGAACAGGCGCAGCTGTTTTTGGTCTGTTGGCTGTACTTGGTTTACAAGCCTTTTTGTTGGCAGTGCCGTCAGCGTATTTGGCCTTAAAAATTTGTGGTGGGATCTATTTGCTTTGGCTCGCGTTTAAAATTATTAAACATGCTAAAGAGCCGATTGAGGCAGATCATTCCAGCTCAAAAGCAATGACTTTACGCCGTGCCTTTATGACTGGCTTAATTACTCAGCTCTCCAACCCTAAAATTGCGATTGTTCTAGCCAGTATTTTTACTGCACTTTTACCCAAAGAAATCCCAACCTATTACTATTTTGTACTACCTATCCTATGTTTCTTTATTTATGCGGGTTGGTGTTCGTTGGTTGCAGTGGCATTATCTGCTGAAAAGCCGCGCCGTGTGTATTTGAAGTTTAAAGCCGTATTTGACCGCGCAGCAGGGGCCGTAATGACGGTGTTGGGTTTGAAACTTATTTTTGGCATGAAGTGATAAGGTTTACAACAACAAAACTGGATTTTGTATAGGTAACTAAAAGCTAAATGGTTATAATCCCATTGATTTTTTAATGATTTTTAAATTAAAGATTTGAGGGATAAATTTTGAATAAATCTATATTTTTGGCCGTTTTGAGTGGCTTAGCATTATCTGCATGTTCAACAACAGAAACGTCAAAAACAATTCAATCACCGCAAGTAACAGCGGCAGTGGCGACCGTTAAATACGCTGGCACTAAAACGCCTGTTTCTGTAGGAAAATTTGACAACCGCTCAAGCTACATGCGTGGCATTTTTTCAGACAATGTTGACCGTTTAGGTGGTCAGGCGAAAACCATTTTAGAAACGCATTTACAGCAATCGGGTTATTTCTCTGTCCTAAATCGTGACAATCTTGCTGAATTACAACAAGAAGCAGGCTTTACTAAATCCTCTCAAGCCATTAAAGGCGCACGTTATGTATTAACGGGCGACGTGTCTGAATTTGGCCGTAAAGAAGTCGGTGATCACCAGCTATTTGGCATATTGGGTCGTGGTAAAACCCAAATTGCTTATGCCAAAGTGAACTTAAACATTGTCGATGTAAAAACAGCAGAAATTGTTCACTCTGTGCAAGGCGCAGGTGAGTATGCACTCAGTGAACGTGAAATTTTAGGTTTTGGCTCTACCGCTTCTTATGACTCAACTTTAAACGGTAAAGTTCTAGATTTGGCTGTACGCGAAGCGGTTAATAATTTGGTGTTGGATATTCAAACCAATAAGTGGTCTGCGCAGTAACTGGTTTGAATCAATGAAAAAAATCGTATTGGTTTTAGGTGCGATCTGCACCATGACTTTGGTGGGCTGTGTTTCAGCGCCAAAATCGTTATATAGCTGGGGCGAATACCCGCAGCAAACCTATTTGATGTTGAGTCTGCCAGAAAAGACTTCTCCACAAGAACAGATTGGTAAACTTGAAAAAGATATTGAAAAAGCCAAAGCCAAAAATGCAGCAGTGCCTCCGGGCTTGTATGCACATTTGGGTTTGTTGAATTTAAATATCAATAATGGGCCACGTGCTGTTCAGTATTTTGAACTTGAACGTCAAACTTACCCAGAGTCGACAGTATTAATGGATCGTCTTTTGAAAAAAATGACGGCTCAGTCTGCGGCAGGGAGTGTGAAGTGAAAAATTTCAAAAAACTATGCGTACTTGGCCTTGCTGTGACACTCTTCACAGGTTGTACTACGACACCAAAAAGCAATCGTGACCTATCTGCATATCATGCCAATATGCCAAAATCCATTTTGGTGTTGCCGCCTGTGAATGAGTCACCCGATACACGGGCAACCTATGGGTATTGGTCTACCGTGACTTTACCTGTAGCAGAAGCGGGCTATTATGTGTTTCCCATTTCTGTGGTCGATACGCTATTTAAAGAAAATGGCGTAACCAACGGCTATGATGCGCAGCAAATTCCAATTCAGAAACTCAATGAAATTTTTGGAGCGGATGCCGCACTGTATGTCAAAGTTAAAGAATATGGTTCTAAGTATCAGGTGATTCAATCCGTTTCGACCGTTGCGGTCGAGGCAAAATTGGTGGATTTAAAAACTGGAGCATTATTATGGGAAGGTCAGGAAAAAATCCAACAAGCCAATAATAATAGCAACGCGGGTCTGGTCGGGATGTTAGTCGGTGCTTTGATTGACCAAATTTCCAATCACCTATCGGACAAAGCCTATGTGCTGTCTAACAGTGTGAGTACGCAGTTGTATGCTCCACAGTTGATGCAGCAAAAAGGGTTGCTATATGGACCTCGCTCTCCGCATTTTGTACAAAACTCGATGAGTCCACAGTAGTAAAAAAATCCCCTCAAATGAGGGGATTTTTTATGATTTAACAAACTTCTATTTGTTTTGAAGAGACTTTTAACTCTCAGCCCAAAGAAGAGGTAATTTTCGTATAAATTAATCCTTAAAATGCACAGGAATCCATTGATAGCTTTTCCCATCTGCTGAATAGATATGTCCAATAGCAGGGAATGGCAAGTGTGGTGCTGCAATGGTTTGCCCGCCTTTTGCATATTCAGCAAATTGCTTTAAGCGGGTTTGAACTGCTTTTTTCGGATCGATATCATAATCGATTGCGGTTTCTGGCTTGTCGAATTGCACAGTATGAGAGTGCACAATGTCACCAATAAAGATCACCGTTTCGTCTTTGGTTTTCAGCTCATAGCTAAAATGTCCCGGCGTATGCCCCGCGGTATTAATGACTTTAAAACCCTGAACTTGATCACCCAATTGATACGTTTTGAAGCGGTTTTTGGCTTGATAGGGTGCAATGGCTTGTTTAATTTTTTCAACAGTTCCTAAGTAGCCTGCTTGCTTTTCTTTCGGGAGCTTTTCGACCTGTTTCGGGTTTAGCCAATAGTTTGCTTCATCGTTCGAAACATAAACCGTTGCATTTGGAAAGTTTGCCACGCCATTTTGACTAATGCCACAGACATGGTCTGGGTGCAGGTGCGTCAGTAAGATGGTATCGACTTGCTTTGGTTGATAGCCTGATGCTTTTAAGTTGCTTAACACTGAACCTAAATGTGCGCCAAAACAGCTCGCAGCACCACTATCCACCAAAACCAGTGAATGACCTGTATTCACGAGGAAGGCATTGACAGAGGTTTGAACGCCCTTGGCTTGGTCAGCAGCATATTTCTTTAAAATTTCATGTACTTCTTTTTCTGGAGTGTTTTGAAAGAGTTTAGGCGACATAAAGTTGGTGCCATCGAGCAGGGCAGTAATTTGTACTTCACCCGCTTGGTATTGGTAATAACCTGAAACTTGTTTTTGTTGTGGGATGGTGGATTCGGCAGCTTGGGTAGTGATGGCTGTTGTGCTTAGAGTGAAAGCGAGGAAAAGTAGTTTTAAAGTATTCATTAGATTTCTCATTTTTCATAATTCTTGTGAAAATTGCTCGTAAACTTGGAAAATAAAACTTGATAATTCGTTTAAGTAATTTTCACCTTCAAAAGTATCTTTGAATAGATTCCAACAACAATTAAAAACTTCTTCTTCATCAGTTAATGCTGAGTTTTCGATTATTGATTGAAAGAAATAATGATTATTTACGTTGTCAAGATAGTACTGAATAGCTACGTTAGGATGACGAGCTAAGTAAAAACGAGTTAAAAATTTTTCGGGTGATTCATTTGAATATATAAAGTGTAAATTTTGATGTGCTGGATAAAGAGGTTGTGAATGACGATTTTGTTTTAATTTCATATCCCCATCTAATATACAAGCATATCCTGATCTGATTTTCTTCAAAGGATATGTTTCCATCTGAGACTTGAAAATTTTGTAAACATCATCTGCTGATCCTATTGGAATTATATTAATTAACTCATTAAGTTTTTGAATATCATTCTGTTCTGCACAAAAAAGTATACCTTTCATAATTATTTTTTTTGCAATTTTATCTTCACAAGGCTTTGTTGCATAAATATGTAAGCATCTGATTTAAATAAATTTAATTTTGGATCAAAAAATAATCAAAACTTTTAAAATCATATAGTTATGAAATCTTTGTGCAACAAAGCCTCTTCACAATAAAGATCTACTAGCGGAAATGACTTAGCATCCATTTTAGTTAATGCGGCACTAACACTAATATTGTTAATTGCTCTGTATTCTGAAGTATGTGTTTTTTCAATGAAAATTCTAGATTTAGGATTTACTTCATCTAAAATTGTTGAAGAATGGGATGTTATAATAAATTGTTTTTTTTCATTTCTACTGATATCTCGAATAACATCCATCAATCTCCGTTGTACTTTTGGATGAAGCCCCATTTCAACTTCATCAATAAGAATTAAAGATTTTTCATTAGCTTCAATTATATCGATTAAAATACGAGTTAAAACATCCTCACCTGTAGCCGTATTAAAGCTAGAGTACTCAAAAGAATTTGTGTAGTTAAAAACATCTTTATCATTTACCTTAGCAATAGCTGTAATACTAAACTGTAGCTCTAGGATATGTGAAAGATAGTGTTCTAACTTGCTTTTCATTTGTGGAGATAAATTGTCAACACTGCTTCTTTTAGCCACATTAAAAACTTTAGCAGTAAAAAAACGTGCTGGCAGTATTCTATCTAGATCAATAAATACAACATCACGGAAATTAAATTGAGATTCTTTTTTACCAACACCATTCCATTTATTTGTGAGAGCTTTTCTTTGCCCACGCTTACGTTCAAATTTTGTACCTTTACGATAATTAATATAATATGTCCAATCGTCAAGTTGTTTATCATGATTGGTAAATTTCATTAGAGTGAACCGTACCAGGTTTGTCGGAGAGTCAATATTCTGAGAGACTATCCCGATGACAAAATTAAAATATACCCCTGAAATCAGAGAAAGAGCGGTTCAATTACTAATTGAATCTGAAAAAGATTATCCTTCTACTTGGGCAGCAATCACAGCTATTGCTCCTAAAATCGGTTGTA
>NZ_MVON01000023.1:0-45542 GCF_002018925.1 Acinetobacter sp. MF4642 | reverse complement strand
CTGGGTATATTGGTTCAATAAAAAGCGTGTACACAGTGCACTGGGTTATGTATCGCCTTTTGAGTTTGAAGCAATGTACTATGATAAGATTAACCCGTTAGGTCAGGTGGCCTAACTTAAATAAAAAAGCCTCCGACAAACCCGGTACGGTTCACATACTTATATTTAAAAAGAGTTGATTGTTTTTTTAAATATATAAATTACATACCGACAAATAAAAACCATTACCAACTGTTAATAACAACATATCTTGATTATTTATGCTTCTATGATTATATCCTCCATGAAAATACAATCAATAAACTTAATAAGGCATGGAGTCAAAAAAAATTTAGAGACAGAGATAAAGTAAGAAAACCTCACCATCTACCTCTAACAAAGAAGGCCAAGGCAGAACTTGAAGAACTATCAGCTTTCAAAAAACTGTCAGAATCTGAGATGTTAGAGCAACTCATCCACCAAATGTTTCTTAAGGAAATGTGTGACGAGAAAGAGAATAGTAAATATTAAGTGTATATTTAATTTGGTAAAATTTTCAAAATATGTAGAGACTTTTATGTTCAAAGAGAGTCTCTACATGCATTTCATCCTTATTAAAAACACCACTTTCTTACTTGTTCCCCATACCACTCCATAATTTTTATACGTTCATCCCAATATTGTGCACGGTTATAGGCTGATCGAATTCTATTTTGAGGGACATGGGCAAGCTGACGCTCAATCGCGTCAGGATTAAACAAATTAGACTCATTTACGACTGTACTAAATAGCGATCTAAATCCATGTGTAGTCATTCGTCCTGCATAACCTGAACGCTTAATCACAGCTAAGATCGATTCACTACGCATAGGTTCTTTATTATTTAAACGATGTGGAAATAGCAGTTCCTGATTATGAGTAAGTCTTAAAGCTTTCAGTTCCTCAATCATCATGTCCGTCAATGGCACACGATGTGGCAATCGGTTCTTCATGCGGTCTTCAGGAATATCCCACTTACGCCCTTCCAAATCAAATTCATCCCAACGTGCTTGTAGTAACTCACTGACTCTAACACCAGTCAGCATAATTAAAATGATGGCATGATGTGTCTGAGCATCACTTGGATAAGCTCTAACTTTTCTTAGAAATTCAGGCATATCTGAAGCAGGTAATGATGCTAAATTTTTCACACGCTTATTTTTTAGTGCATAGACCAAATCACCTGCAGGATTATCGTAGCGATAGCCGTGTGCAATAGCGTACTTCATGACCATGCCACAGCGAGATAAGGTACGTTTGGCTACTTCAAGTGAGCCTCTTGCCTCAATCTTTTTTATGATCTGTAAAATTTCTGGTGCTTGAATCTGATTAATACGCTTATTTTCTAATGAAAGATACAATTCATCTAGAGATGCTCTGACATTGCTAATGTGCTTCGGGGACCACGTTTCTTTCTGATTCTCAAACCAATCTTCAGCTACTTCTTTAAAGAAAGGCTTTATGTCCTCATGAAGTACTGATTTTGAATGTTTATACTTAAGTTCATAAGCCATTTCTCTAGCTTTTTTCAAACTAAGTTCTGGGTATGGTCCTAGTGACTCAGATTGACGCTGCCCATGAACGGTATAGCGGACATTCCAATACTTCTGACCTTTAGTCGTAATAATCAGCGATAAACCATGTGAATCTGATAGACGATATTGCTTATCTTTCGGTTGAGCTTTTCTACATTCTGCATCTGTGAGTGACATATCTTTAACCAGAATTTGTTGTGTTAATTTCTGGGTAAATTTTGCCAATTTTTACCCACACAAAGCAAAAATAGGGTCAAATCGCTTAAGACAGCATCGGACAATACAGCCAATAAAAAAGCCCTTAAACATTGAGTTTAAAGGCTTTTTTATACTCCGACGGATTACTTCGGAAAGAATTTTGGTGGAGGTGGCGGGAGTTGAACCCGCGTCCGCCAGCACTACGCTCGAGAATACTACATGCTTAGATATCGTCTATTGTTTTAACTCTTTGTGACCCGACGAACAGGGTACAAATCGCGATCCTCTTAATTTAGTACAAAACCCCGAGGCTTGGTTTTATACGGACTTGTGTGCGTGCGCTTCAGTCGGACTCTCTAACCACAAGTATTCGGAGAGGCGGACAAGCTGCCCTTAGGCAGCTAGAGCGTATGATTCGTCGTTTGCGACTAAAAAATGCAAATTTGATTTACGAGAGAAAATGCGCTCTCGACATGCATCTATGAGTTTCATCACCAGCGTCGAAGCCAGAAACACCCCCAAAGTAGCGGCAATCATAGCATAGTTGCTAGAAAATACGATCTATTTTCTAAACAAACACACATATTGATGCGCTTAATTACATAATTGCGCTAATATTTTGCTTTTCAAGTCCAACAATAAAATAATTTATGAGCTACTTACTTGCACTCGACCAAGGAACCACTTCGAGTCGTGCCATTATTTTCAATGAACAAGGTCAAGTTCAGGCAACGGCGCAACGCGAAACACGTATACATACCCCCCAATCAGGCTGGGTAGAACAAGATGCCCAAGAGATTTGGAGCTCACAAATTGCTGTTGTACAGCAGGCTCTGGCTTCTGCTCGTATTTTAGCCAAAGACATCAAAGCAATTGGTCTTACTAACCAAAGAGAAACGACTGTCGTATGGGATAAACGTACAGGACAGCCGCTTGCACCAGCCATTATCTGGCAAGACCGTCGCGCATTTGAATGGTGTAATCAGCTCCTACAGCAAAACTTAAAAGATAAGATTCAATCCAAAACTGGACTCCGAATTGACCCTTACTTTAGTGCAGGAAAACTGGTCTGGTTACTTGAGCATGTCAATGGTCTACGCAGATTGGCTGAACAGGGGCATGTGGCCTTTGGCACGATTGATAGTTGGCTGATTTGGAATCTTACCCAAGGTGCTCAACATGTCATCGAAGTCAGCAATGCTTCTCGCACCATGCTCATGAACTTAAGTACCCAGCAGTGGGATGAAGAGCTATTAGATTTATTTAATATTCCGTCTGCATTACTGCCGAAAATCATCAACTCAGATACCTACGTCGCAGATACCGCGGCAGGCTTGCTCGGTGCCAATATTCCGATCACAGGCATATTAGGCGACCAGCAGTCTGCACTATTTGGACAGTCCTGTTTTGACATTGGGACTGCAAAAAACACCTATGGCACAGGTTGTTTTATGCTGTTCAATACAGGCGAGACCGTTCAATACAGTAAAAACAAACTGCTTTCGACACTGGGTTGGAAAACGCAACATCAAACCACTTATGCCCTAGAAGGCAGTGTATTTATGGCAGGTGCGATTGTTCAGTGGTTACGGGATAATTTAGGCATTATTCAAAAAAGTAGCGATGTTGAAAAATTAGCTTGTACAGTTCAAGATACCGATGGCGTCATGCTGGTTCCGGCATTTACTGGACTCGGTGCACCACATTGGGACAGTGAAGCGCGTGCCCTCTTATGTGGAATGTCACGTGGAACCAACAAAGCCCATATTGCTCGTGCAGCCTTAGAATCCATTGCCTTTCAGGTCTCTGATGTACTGACCGCCATGCAAGCCGATATTCAGCAGCCGCTGAAAGAGCTCCGCGTCGATGGTGGCGCCAGTCAAAATGATATGCTGATGCAGTTTCAAGCCGATATTTTGAATGTGCCTGTACTACGCCCTAAGATGCAGGAGTCGACTGCATGGGGTGCGGCGGCCATGGCAGGCTTAAGGTGTGGCGTATTTTCAAGTTTGGATGAAATTGCACAGTCTTGGCAGCTTGAACGTGCTTTTGAACCCAAAATGAACACAGATCAACGTGAATTTCACTTACAACAATGGCAATCCGCTTTAAGACGCGCAAAGTCAGAACTTTGATTATTTAATTCTATTGTTTTGAGATATCAAAAACATCATAAAACTACATAACATCCATAATAAAAAACCGCTTCAAGAAAGCGGTTTTTTATTACCCTAATGCGCATGTCCGCCACCGCCTGCCCCTATTTTAGGTTTAGGACAGAGCCAAATAATGGATGCTGCAAATAGAAACACCAAGGCCAAGATCAGGAAAATATAGTTTGCCGACAAGGTCAACGCTTCTTTATCCACCAAACTAGAAATATAGCCTAATGCACCTTCCGCGCTCATTCCCTGCTGCATCAGCACCGACTGAGTTTGATCTGTATGCAAACTGCCGACCATTTCACTACGTGCAACTTTAGTATGGTCGTCCCAAATAGTGACAGCAATAGATGCGCCTATCGCCCCTGCCATGGTTCTTAAGAAGTTCATTAAACCTGCGGCAGATGCCATTTCATGTGGTAATACCGATGACAGTGCCATGTTTGATAATGGGATAAAGAAAAATGGTACAGCAAAGCCCTGCAAGATTTGCGGAAGTGCTAATGCAAAAAAGTCAGCATCTGTGGTCCAGAACGAACGCATCAAAGTCACCCCGCCCAAGATGCTCAAACCAAAACTGGCCAGTGCACGTTGGTCATATTTGGTTGCCAATTTCGCCACAATGGGTGACATGGCTAAACTACCAAAACCCATGGTTGCGGTTAAATAACCAGCCCAAGTTGCGGTATAACCCAAATTGATCTGTAACCACTGCGGAATCAGTACAATACTGCCAAAAAATGCGCCAAAGCCAAAGGCCAGTGCCAAGACAGAAATCGTGAAACTACGGTATCTAAAGATTTGGATATTCACCACTGGATGCCGTTCGGTCAGCTCCCAAATGGTAAAAATCACCAAGCCAATCACAGCCGTTAAAGCCAGTACCACGATCGCAGGGCTATTAAACCAATCACGTTCATGCCCCAGATCGAGCATGAGCTGTAATGCCCCAATCCATAAAATCAGGAGGATCAATCCACCGCGATCAATTTTGAGTTTGGCCGTTGCGGTTTCCGCAGGTTTAAGCAGACGCATCGCTGCAAAAGCACATGCGATCCCAACAGGAATATTAATAAAGAAAATCCAATGCCAAGACATGTTGTCACTGATGGTTCCCCCTAAAATTGGACCAAGAATCGGGCCAACCACTGTCGTCATTGCCCACATGCCCATCGCTTGGGATTGCTTTTCTGGAGGGAAAATCCGCATCAGTAACATCTGACTGAGCGGCATGATCGGGCCACCAAATAAACCTTGACCAATTCGGCAGAAAACCAGCATTTCTAAGCTGGTCGATAAACCACACAGTACCGAAAATATGGTGAAGCCAATCAGACTTAAGGTAAAAACCCTCACGCCACCAAAACGACCTGCGAGCCAGCCTGTTAAAGGGACACAAATCGCTTCAGCCACGGCATAAGAGGTAATCACCCATGTCCCTTGCGAACTCGATACTGCAAGGCTTCCCGTAATATGAGGCACAGAAACATTGGCAATGGTCATGTCCAGCACGACCATAAAGTTGGCCAATGCAAGGACGAAGGCCGCCAACATCAGGCGACCACCCTTTAAGTCACCATAGGGAACATAGCTATTCATGTGCAACTACTTCGATTTCAAATCGATTTGAGCTTCCATCGACAAGCCAACACGTAAAGGATGTTCAGCCAACTCTTTCGGGTCGAGTTGAATACGCACAGGTAAACGCTGTACCACTTTAATCCAGTTACCGGTAGCATTTTGTGCAGGAATCAGCGCGAAGGCAGAACCTGTTCCACCGGAAAAGCCCAAGACCGTGCCATGGAACTCAACTGAGTCGCCATAGAGGTCTGAGGTTAAAACGGCCTTTTGACCGGGGCGTACATTTTCAAGCTGGCTTTCTTTAAAGTTCGCGTCGACATATAACTGTGAAATTGGCACCACCACCATGAGCACCGAACCCGGTGCGACACGCTGTCCAACTTGAATTTTTCGGCTCGTCACCACCCCATCAAATGGTGCTTTAATTTCAGTACGCTCTAAATCAAGTAAAGCTTGTTTTAGTTTTGCTTGAGCAACCAAAACATCGGGGGTCGAATTTTCATTGCTGCCTTGAATTAAGGCTTCATTTGCAGCCAAATTGCTTTGTGCAGCTTTCTGACTGGATTTAGCCTGCGCCAAACCCGCTTGCGCCAAGTTATAGCCTGCTTGCGCATTATTTAAAGCAGCTTGTGCCGTGCTTAATTCTTCTTTAGAAATCGCGCCTGTCGCACTCAACTGCTGACGACGATTCAAGTCATCTTGCGCTTTATCCAACTCTGCTTTGGCTTTAGCCACTTGTGCTTCAGCACTGTGAATAGCCTCATCACTTACAAAGACTTGCGAGTTTAAAGAACTGCTGTTGGCCGCGCTTTGTTTATACTGGCGCTGTGCTTTAAGTAGTTCGGCTTGAGCTTGGGCTACAGCAATTTCGGCATCACGATGATCGACCAAAACCAACACATCGCCTTGCTTTACAGTTTGCGTGTCACTGACCAACACTTTTTCAACTTGGCCTGTCACCATAGAGGTAATCGAGGCCGTTTCTGCGCCCACATAAGCATTATCCGTTGAAACCGAATGGTTAAAGAACAGTTTCCAAATCAAGAATAAGATGGCAGCAATGATCAGGATCACAGCCACGAAACCTAAGCTTTTCTTACGTTTAGCTTTCAGTGCTTGATCATTGATTTGATCGGCTGGATCAGTATCTGGCAGTGTATTTGAGGCATCTGTCATTGATTTTTCCTAAATCTAACAGACTTGGTCAGCCGGCATCATCCCTGCGAAAGGGACATCAGACAAGTATTGTCTGCATTGGTGTCGATGAGAAAGTCACAATAAAATTTGATGCATTCTAAGAGCAAATAATCACATTTTGAGAAAATAAATTGTAACTGCTCAGTCTATTTTAGTTTTTAGCATCCAACTTCCTATTAGATGCTATAAATTTCACTTGAATATTAAATACTTAATTAATTTAAAACTAATAGGCATAAGAAGCAATTGCCGTTGCAATCGATTTACCTTCATCATTGACCATGGTCATGCGCATGGTACAGCCTTTACGCCCTAATCTTAGGGTTTCAGCACGGGCAATAAAGTACTTTCCCCGTCCCGGCGCGAGATAATCGACCCGCATATCCACTGTAGCTAAACGGGATACTTTTTTAATGGTGTCCGCAATCGTGTCAGGTTCCGCTTTTTTATACAGTTCCCCCATCGCTACAATGCCACCAATACTGTCCAAAACCGTTGCAGCCACGCCCCCGTGTAAAATTTGGAACGCAACATTGCCAATTAAGTAATCTTGCATATCGATATAGGCTTCAATTTGCCCGTCAACGACTCGCATAGTCATGGTGTTGTGCTTAAAAAATGGCGACGCATTAAAAGCCTTAACCAACTGCTCAAAAACCACATCAATATCCACTTTTGCTCCTAAGTGTATGCTGCCCGTCCAGCTTCTTTCACCACTACTCATAACACTCTGCTTCACTCTCAAAACAATAAAAACCCGTCAATATGTGCCCAAAGCCATAAGATAGGTCTACAATACTGACCTAGTTTAATACCGATTATCGAGATTTGTATGACCTATACGTTCAATCGTCCCGCCTTCCCCGCTACTCGCATGCGCCGTATTCGTAAAAATGAACATCTGCGCTCTATGGTTCGCGAGACCCATTTAACGACAGATCATCTTATCTATCCAGTCTTTGTCCTGCCAGGACAGAACCAGATGCAAGACATCCCCAGTATGCCGAAGGTGCAGCGTCTATCTGCGGACTTACTCTTAAAAAAAGCAGAACGTTTACTTGAACTTGGCGTATCGAAACTGGCGCTATTTCCTGTAACTCCCCAAGAAGATAAAAGCTTAAGTGCCGAAGCAGCATGGCGTGAAGATGGTGTGGTTCAAAACACGCTACGTCTGCTGAAAAAAGAATTACCTGAAATGGTACTGATTACCGATGGTGCACTTGACCCGTATACCACACATGGGCAAGACGGCATTATTGATGACACGGGTTATGTACTCAATGACGAAACTGTTGAAGCACTCATCAAACAAGGATTAAGCCATGCTGAAGCTGGAGCAGATATTTTTGCGCCAAGTGACATGATGGATGGTCGTATCGGTGCGATTCGTCAAGCCTTTGAAGCCAATGGTCATATCTACACTTCAATCATGGCCTATTCAGCAAAATACGCGTCAAGCTTCTATGGCCCTTTCCGTGATGCAGTCGGTTCATCCAGCAATCTTAAAGGTGGCAACAAATATAACTATCAAATGGATGTCGGCAACCGCGCAGAAGCATTACATGAAATTGCCCTTGATATTCAAGAAGGGGCTGACATGGTGATTGTGAAACCGGGTATGCCATATTTGGACATTGTCCGCGAAGTCAAAGACAACTTCGGTGTGCCGACTTTCGTTTACCAAGTCAGTGGCGAATATGCCATGCTCGCAGCGGCCATCCAAAACGGCTGGTTATCGGACAGCGTGATTATTGAATCACTGATGAGCTGCCGCCGCGCGGGTGCAGATGGCATCTGGACCTATTTTGCAGAAGAAGCGGCACTGAAACTAAAAGACATGAAATAACAGCGCGTTTAAAAGGATTGAATTTCAATGCATATTGCCATCATTGGCGCAGGAATCAGTGGTTTACTGACAGCGCTTGAGCTGATTGAACATGGTTGTTCGGTTGAGATTTTTGACCAACAGCAAGCGGGACAAGCGGCTTCATGGGCAGGCGGAGGAATTCTTTCCCCGATGTACCCATGGCGCTATCCACAAAGTGTCAATGACCTCGCCAAATATGGCAAAAGCATGTATCAAGCATGGAATGAAAAAATTAGTCCAGTTTCGGGGATTGATTTTGAAATCCATGAAACAGGTATGCTGATTTTTGATGAAGCTGATTTTGAGCTTGGCCTAAATTATAAAGATCAACACCAAGAACCGATGCAGCATTGTGAGCTTTTGCAACGTGAGCAACTGGAACAGGTCAATCCGCGCATTTCCTCGCGCTTTCAACAAGCCATCCATTTTCCACAATTGGCCAATGTCCGTAATCCGCGACTGCTCAAGTCAATTGTGGAATACCTCAAACGGCAGCCACAAGTCACCTTTCATGAACAAGCGTGGGTACATACCTTTGACATGCTCAATCAGCAAGTTCAAGGGATAAAAACTGCCGATGGACAAAGCTACCATGCAGATCATGTGGTGATTGCAACAGGCGCATGGTCACAGCACTGGTCCGAACAACTCCAATGCAGCATTCCTGTGAATCCCGTACAAGGGCAAATGTTACTGTTTAAAACCCCTGAAAACTGGCTACCAACCATGTGTATGAATCAGGTTATGTATCTGATTCCACGTTTAGATGGTCATATCGTTTGTGGTTCAAGCATGGCGGATGTCGGTTTTGACCAACGCCCTTCTCTACAAACCCAGCAAAATATTTATAAAGCATGTTTGGATATGGTACCTGAGCTAGCCGATTTCCCAATTGTGAAGCATTGGGCAGGTCTACGCCCAAGTTCACCCACGGGTGTTCCTTATATCGGAGCATTCCCCGAAACAGCCAATCTCTGGGCAAATTTCGGTCACTATAGAAATGGTCTATGTATGGGGCCTGCATCTGCACGACTGCTACGCGAATTGATGTTAGGCCAAAACTTAACGGTTGACGCCAGTGCCTATAGCCCTGAGCGTTTAGTAAGCTTTGCTTGATCAAACGCTATTTGGGTAAATTTTGCGGTTGAATAATGTGGATCAAGGCTTCTTTTAAAGTGGGATATTTAAACTCAAACCCCTGTGCTTTCAATGCTTCGGGGCGAACAAATTGACCATTCAACACCAGTTGAGACTGCTCGCCTAAAAGTAACTTCAGCACAAAAGTTGGTAAAGAAAGTAATGGTCTACGTTTCAGAATTTGCGCTGCGGTTTGTGCAAATGCTGACTGAGTGACTTTTTCTGGACTGACGACATTAAAGACTTGCTCAGTCGTTTCATGCAACATTAAAAACTCAATCGCTCGCAGCACGTCTTGAATATGCACCCACACCACAGGTTGTCGCCCCGAACCAATACGTCCACATAAGTTCATTTTGATCGGAAACAACATTTGCGGCAAAATGCCGGCCCCACGTCCAAAGACCACACCTAAACGGATAATTTTGGTATTTTGCGATGTGTCTTGCCGTGCAGATTGTTCCCATTTTTGACACAACTCTGACATAAAAATAGACTGCGGCGCTGACTGCTCATTACAACACTCTGTCCATTGTTCAGTCGGATCGATACCATAATAGCCCACCGCTGAACCTGAAATAATACATTTCGGTTTAATCTTTCTTTTAGCGAGATATTGATAGAGCATCGTCGTCATTTCAACGCGACTGGCGATCAGCTTTTGTTTGCGGGCATCTGTCCAACGCCCCTGAGCAATACTTTCCCCAGCCAAATTCACCACATAATCAATGCGATCATGCTTGAGTTCTTCTAAAGCTCGAATCCAAGTTAAATGTGGGTGAATTTTAGGCAAATTTTTCTGTCGACTTAAGCCGATCACTTCATAATCTTTTTCTAATAAATAATCGAGCAAGTTTGAACCAATAAAACCACTTGCTCCTGTCACCAATACACGTTCTTTTTGCATAGCGTGATCTCAAATGATGCTTTTGCTCAAACTATAGCATTTAGAAGAAAGCTTTACGATTAATCGATTATTTTTGCTGCCATACGCTCTGCTTGTTTGCCATAAAACCAGTACGTCAGCAGATACAGGGGAATCGCGATCAATAAAATCAGAATCACCACCATACTGATAAATTGCGGTTGTTGGACGTAGAGCATAAAGTTTTGCCAAACTTCAGCATCTCCCTGCGCAAAGATAAATACCCCCAACATCAAAAAGGCAAAGTTATAGCTCCAAAAAATCAGACTAAAACCTAAAGTGAATTTCTTCCGCTCTGCTTGGGTTGGCGCACGGCGCTGCTGCTTAATAAATTTAAGTAAAACCCAAATCATGGCCACCAAATAAGGTACAGCCGTTAATACTGCTCCCATCCCTGTCGGAAGTAGAGCAGCGAGTACACCACAGACACAACTAAAGACAAAACATATGAAAAAAAACCAGAGAAAATATCGTGTTAGCGAAATCATAGCGCTACTTTAAACCCAACCAAAAAATCATTATAAAAAAAATTCAGTTTTTTTTCATTTTCATGTCAACCAATCGAAGTTGATGTGCGTTAAATAGGATACAAGGTCGCAGCAACCGTCAACATTGTACCGGCATCCACAATACGTACGGTGACCTTTCCTAGAGCAATAAGATTGGCTCCAAATTTAAATGTTGTCAGCAGCCGACATTTAAGCGTGAAGCAGTTTTCTTTGACCGACGATTTCATCATCACTCGAATCGTCGGTCTTTATTTTTTTGAGGACTGATTTTTCAGTGCTCCCCCACCTCAATAGATGAAGAAGCCCTTAAAAGTTAATATGAGTTTAAGTGCTGGACGTCTTCTGCATCCTGAATGACATAACCATTACGTCCCCGCTCTTTGGCCAAATAGAGATTCTGATCGACCTCTTTTAAAAAGGCCATTTTGTCATTTTTTTGCGTTGGGATAATGGTCTTCACCCCTAAACTGACCGATAAACGCTGATCCAATGGTGATGTACTATGGCAAATATCAGCGGTACGGATACTCTGTAAAATACGCTCCACCACTTCAATTGCAGACGCTTGTGTTGTATCAGGCAATATCAAAATAAACTCTTCCCCGCCAAAACGTGCGACCAAATCACGTGGTCTTGAGACACTTTTTTTCAGTATTTGTGCAATTTGTTTCAGACAAGCATCACCGAGAAGATGACCATTATGATCGTTGTATTGTTTAAAATAATCGATGTCTAATAACATGATGGTCAGTGGTTGCTGTTCACGCTGTGCATTGAGCCACTCACGTTGGTAGCTATCTTCAAAGAAGCGACGGTTGGCAATCTCCGTCAGACCGTCTTGATACGAATATTCTTCCAGTTGTTTTTTCAGTATTTCTAACTCTTGTTCCTGTTTTTTACGCTCCGAAATATCGAACATAAATCCAACCAAACTATCGACTTCCCCATTGGGTTTGCGCACTACATGGACCACATCGCGAATCCAAATATATTCTCCATTTATGGTCAGTGCGCGATAATCCGCCTCATGATCAACCCCAGAAATCGACTGCGCCACACAAAAATCAACCACCCATGCACGATCATTTTCATGCATTCGCATCGCCCAATCTTCGACTGTTCTCCACGAGTCTTGCTTCCAACCCAGCACTTTTTCAATTTGTGGGCCAATATAACTAAACTTTTTGGTACCCCAATCAATACTCCAAGGAATAGCAAGTGTTGATTCAATCAGCGTCTTATACACCAGATCATTAACAATACGAGGCGAACTGAAAATAGAATCAGACATAGTTATGTTCTCCTTATACCCTGTCCTACTCAATACATGACTTATTTTTTAGACATTCTGCATAAATCATTCTTATAAAGTCTCAAAATTGAATCCGTGAACGAGCTGCACATTTCCTTTATGGCTATGACACGATATACAATTTCATAGATTTACATAATACCCCATTAAAAGAACATTTTTTAATCAAAATTTATCTTTTTACTATAGTGTTAATCAAATAAACCCATCACTTTCTTTTTCACATAATCACTCACTAATTTTTCTGTGCAATTTAACTTAACAATAGGCACTCAACTGTCAGGTCAGAGATTGTCGTCGTAGCGACAATTATCCATCGAATAATTTTGATTTATGTTAGCTTATAGCTCTATTGCGCTTTGAGCTTGGGGTATCTATGGCTGTTCGTTTTTTTCATACATCTGATTGGCATTTGGGACAGTTTTTTTATAACCATTCCCGTCAGTATGAACATGAACAGTTTTTAGCATGGTTACTGGAACAAATCAGTGCAAGACAGCCGCATGCGCTTTTGATTGCAGGAGACATTTTCGATGTCATCAACCCTGCATCGTCCGCACAAAAGCAACTCTATCAGTTCTTAGCAGATGCGCATGCACGTGCACCGCATATGCAAACCCTGATGATTGCAGGCAACCACGACTCAGGCTACCGCATTGAACAAGTTGAACCGTTATTGGCCAAATACAATTCCAAAGCGGTGGGAGTGATTCATAAAAATAGTCAACAGCAGATCGATCTTGAGCACTTATTGGTGCCAATTTTAGATGAGCAACAAAATACTGTGGCATGGTGTCTGAGCCTGCCCTTTTTACGTCCTGCTGAAATTACAGGCTTTAATGAACACACCACCAATAGCCAAAACGCAATTGCCTATTTGCATCAACAACTGATTGCCGAGGCCAAAGCCCGCAAAACAGCAGAGCAAGCCCTGATTTTAATGTCTCATGCACATATGCAAGGCGGCGAAACCTCTGACTCTGAGCGTCCTATTGTAATTGGTAATGAAGAAGCACTCTCCACGACATTATTTGATGAAATCATTGACTATGTGGCACTCGGGCATTTGCATAAACCGCAAAAAGTCGGTGAAGAGCATATTCGCTATAGTGGCTCCCCAATTCCACTATCTTTTAGTGAAATTAACTATAAGCATCAAGTTGTTGAAGTGACACTTGATCCCACACAAAACGATTCATCCCGTTTTCAATTGAATGTTTTAGTAATACCACGAAGTATTCAACTGCATAAAATACGCGGTGAACTCAATGAGGTATTGGAGAAACTGCAAGCATTGCCTCAAGGCGCTATCCAAGACCTTGATCAACGTGAATATGTTGATATTGAATACCATACTGCTGTTCCACCGCAGCCCAATTTAAGACAACAATTCGAAGAGGCTCTACCCAAAGACCGTTATCGTTTAGTCCGTATTTCACGTCAATATTTAGCGACTGAGCAAGACCCCAATGCACCCACTAAAGTGAGTTTAGAGCCACCTACACCAGAAAAACTGTTTCAGCAAATTTGGGAAAAACAGGGTTATCACAATGATGCAGAAGTGTTAAACGATTTCATGAGCTTAATGCGTGAAGCAGAACAATCCCTTGCAGATGAACAAGAGGCTTAAAGGTTTAGTATGAATATTTTATCGATTCGAATTAAGAACCTTGCTTCACTTTCTGGGGAACATCTGATTGATTTTGAAAGTGATCCCTTAGCCAGTGCAGGTCTGATTGCCATTGTAGGGAAAACAGGCGCAGGTAAATCCACCATTTTAGATGCCATGTGTTTGGCCCTATTTAACCGTATTCCACGGTTAAAAGACAGTGATGGGAAACTTCAAGATGTCGATGGCTCAGAGCTGCTCACCAACTCCCCATTGACCGTTCTGCGTCGTGGCACTGCACATGGTTATGCCGAGCTTTGCTTTATTGCACAAGACCAAAAGCGCTATATCGCGCGTTGGGAATTAAAACGTTCGCGTGAAAAAGCCGATGGCAAACTACAAAGTGTGCAACGTTCTTTAAAATGTGTCACCGATGGTGTTGTGGTTGCGGATAAAGCCAAAGCCGTCGATGATAATATCAAACGCATCACACAGCTCAGTTTTGAACAATTTACTCGTGCCGTTTTATTGGCCCAATCTGAGGTCACCGTTTTTTTAAAAGCACGGGACAATGAACGCGGCGAATTGCTGGAATATCTAACCAATTCCGCTATTTTTGGGAAAATTGGTCAACTGGCTTATGAGAAAACCAAATCCGTCGCCACGCAGCGCAAAGAACTCGAAAATGTACTGGGTCATATTGAACTATTAAGTGATGAACAAGTCACTGCATTATCGACAGAGTTTCAACAGTGTGACAGGAATTATAAACAGCTTGAAGCTCAAAAGTCGCAACTAGAAAAACAACAACAATGGTTTGAGCGCAAACATAAACTCGACAGTGAAATCATTAGCAAACAACAACTCTTCGATACACAAAGCAAGTTACAACAAGATTTAACTCCTGAGCGCGAACATTTGGCTCGTTTGGAGATCTTTTCAGAAATTCGTGCTGTGGTATTCCAACAACAACAGTTACAGCAAACTGTGCAGCAACTGACGCCCCGTATTCAACAACAGCAACAACTGTTCGATCATTTACAACTTAAATTTGAAAGTGAAAAAGTCCAATTTACGCAAGCTGAAATGGCAGTGAATAAACTACAACAGTTTGAAAGTACCCATCATGCTGCATTAAATGAGGTGCGTAGATGTATTCAAGAACGTGATTTCATTGGGGCTGAGTTTAAGAAAGTTCAGGAAAAATTGCAGGCTTTAGAGCAGTCTAAGCTGCCCCTAAACCAGCAACAACAAAAGCTTGAACAGCTGATTCAACATATTGATCGACAGCAAACCGAGTGTAAGCAGCAACTGGAAAGCTCACAACAGTTTGTAAACTTAGACAAAGGTCTCAGCGCCCATACTCAACAGCTAGAACAGTTCATTCATCAATATCAAAAAATTGAACATCAACTCGGGCCTCGTGCTCAAGCGGAACATCGGCTAGCATCAGAAAAACAACAATTACAGCAGTCGATTCAACAGTTCGGGACGATCGAACAACTTGAAGTCAAAATTGCGCAGACACAACAACAACGTGAGTTGAAAATTAATCAGCTCAGTCAATTCGAGCTGATTCAGCAGAAAATTCAGCAGTTTTTTGACCTACAAGCTGAATCTACAGAACAGCAAGTACTGCTCGACAATGCCAATACACAGCTTCAAGCCGTGCAGCACAATAGCCGACAAGCAGAACAAGCCTTTCAATCTGCCAAAAGTGAACGCATCCAGCTACAACAGGTGTTGCAACAGCAACGACTTTTACATGCTAAAAATATCGAAGATTTACGCTCGGCACTCCAAGACGGCGAACCCTGTTTAGTCTGTGGCAGTACCTCACATCCTTATAAAGTGGAAGATACTGCGCTCTCCAAGGCCCTGTTTGAGCTTCAACAACAGCAGGAGCAACAGGCAACACTGAAAGAACAAAATTGCTTTGATGGCTGGCAATACGCCCAGCAGCAGCTGACTAAACTGAATACTGCAATAGAACAACGGCAAACTTTAATTCAGCAACTTTCTGAAAAAATTAGTACTTTGCAACACGTGTTAATCGAGCACAGTCAAACGGCAAATATGGCGCTCGACTTCACCCTAACGGCATCAGAATTGAAGAGTCTATTCATGCAAATGGCTCAGCAATATCAGTTGGATTTGCAACAACTCAAACAACAGTCTGAACAATTCCAACACAATATTAAAATCCAGCAACAATGCATCCAAAATATTCAACAGATTGAATATTTACTACAAACAGCGAACGGTTTACACAACCAAGTTCAGCATATCGTGCAGTGTTTATCTGAGGCTGAAGAAACAGCTTGGCAACAGCAGACCACCCAAACCGCTCAGCAAATCTTGATACGCCTAAATACCCGTTCACAACAACTGGAACAGCTGGAACAATGGCGTCAGCAATACGAACAAACCACGCAACAGTTCAAGACCAATCAACTGAATATCGAAAATACCAGTAGGCACATCACTGAAACCAACGAGCAGCTCAATGAAATCAAACGAAAAGGACAGCAAAATACAGAAATAGCCAATCAATTGATCCAACAAATGACTGGCTTAACTGACATCAAAGCCAATGAGTGGCTCATCCAGCACGATCAACATCGCCAGCAGACGCAAAGCCATTATCAACAGCTGAAACAGCATTTTGAGCAATTGCGCCATCAATTCGAACAGAAAAAAAATCAGCTAGAACAGCTTAAAGCACAGTTGCAGCAGAATCAGACCAGTGCCAATCAAGTAGAAAATACCCTTCAACACTGGCTCAATGCGCACCCTGATTTCCATAAGCCTGATTTAGATGCACTGGCTCAAATTAGCTCGGCTCAGGAACAACACATCCGTCAGAAATTACAGCATGCAGAACGCCTAGTAAATGAAGCACATGCTGCATTGAAAACCATGCAAGAGCAGTTGAGTGAACATCTGGGCCATCAACCTGAAATTGACCCAGCACAGTTACAACAGCAAATGCAGGAGCATCAAACAGCACTGCAAACACAACTTGAAATACGCGATCAGCTCAAACTCAAACTTGAGTTGCATCAGCAAAATATCGCGAAACAAAAGCAATTTTCAGATCAGATTCAAGCCATACAACAGGAAGAACACCGTTGGGGGAAAATTTCAGGTCTGATGGGAGATGCCACTGGCAAAAAATTCCGTGATTATGCGCAGCAATATAATCTCGATATTTTACTGGAGCATGCCAACCAACAGCTCAACCAACTCTCACAGCGTTATACCTTAAAGCGTTTAGAGCATTCGCTGAGTCTGGCTATTATTGATCATGATATGGATGGAGAGATCCGCTCCGTTGCATCACTTTCTGGGGGCGAGTCTTTCCTGACTGCCCTTGCCCTATCTCTTGCCATTGCCAATATGGCCTCAGGCTCAATGAAAATCGAATCTCTATTTATTGATGAAGGCTTTGGGACTTTGGATGCATCGTCCCTGCACATGGTCATGAATGCTCTCGATCAACTGCAAAATCAAGGACGTAAGGTGGTGCTGATTTCACACATCCAAGAAATGCATGAGCGTATTCCTGTGCAAATCCAAGTCAAAGCTTTGGGCGCAGGTGCCAGTACCATTGAGGTGGTGGGATAATTTCAGATTTTTGAAAGTCAAAGTTTGATTTGTTTTAAGACACCACCTCTCGGTTAGAAATAAAGGGAGCATCCTACTTGATGTAAATGCTCCCTGTGAGATCCAAACGAATGCTTTAATCCGCTGGGAATGCTTTTGGTGGAGGTGCATATTTAGATGCATCTGCGGCTTTGTCTGTAGTCGCCACAGACTGTAGCGGGTAGATCACGGTACCTATCACACCTGTATTTTGGATGGAACCATGATCTGAGTTTGCAGCATAGGCATCTTCAGGTCGACTAAAGGTAAAAGATGCCACCGCAGAGTCACTCTTACGGAAGCCTTCAATAATCAACTCCCCCTGTGGACGAAGCACATAACCTGAATTAGTACGTGATGCTGCACGTCCATCAATAACATCTAAACCATCCACACTGGCAACCACTTCAAACGTGCTATTGCTATGGTTCTGGTATTTGAGTTGATAACTTTGTCCATCTTTGCCAGATAAATAATACTGCTGACCATCTCGAAATAAAGGCAGTGGACGCTGAGCATCATCTACAATCGAAAAACTGATTTTTCCAGCGGCCAATGACAGACTGTTCACGGCTTTCCCCACGTATTTTTTGCTGGCATAGCGAACTTGTGATTCAGCTATTGGGCTGCTGGATAACCGCTTTAAATTGACTTCCGTGACGTTTGAGCTAATCTCATCGCCCCACTTGGTGCCTAATTTTTCACTTTTAGCGACGTGAGCATTCTGAACCGTAGATTCCGCACTCATCTCACTCATTTTGGTATTTGTGCTACTACAAGCTGCTACAAATAAACTCAAAAGCAGGGAGATAAATAAATAGAGTTTTTTCATTTTGGCTTCATCCTAAATGCAATTTTTATCGTTGTCAGGAAATCATTTTTCATCGTTAATCAGTCCAATTTGTAGACGATTCAATTCATGAGTTTAAATTAAGCCTATTTTTTCAGCAGCCTATTAGTTTTATATAATTGTAAGTTAAGCGCTTCTCACTGCCTTTAAGCTCAAGAAGCTCTATTTTGACCTAATGCTGTGAATAATCTCTCGCTCCGAACAAGGCAGTTCCAACGCGAACCATAGTCGACCCAGCTGCAATCGCATCGACCATATCGCCAGACATGCCCATGCTTAAGGTATCCCAATCTTCAGGGTGAACATGCAACTCTTTCACTTGGTCAAATAACACTTTCGCGGCCTTAAAGGCTTGGGTATTGTTCGGCGCCGGAATCACCATCAACCCACGCAGTTTGATGTTAGGCAACTGACTGATACTTTTTACCAACTCAGCAACTTCATCAGGTTGGCAGCCATCTTTGCTGTCTTGAGCATCGATATTGATCTGTAGACAAAGATTTAATGGTGGTTGTGTTGTCAGACGCTGCGCGGATAAACGCTCTGCAATAATTAAACGATCAACCCCATGCACCCATGCAAATTTTTCAGCCAAATGTTTGGTTTTATTGCGTTGTACATGCCCAATAAAATGCCATTCAATCTCTAAATCCTGTAGCGCTTCTATCTTTTGCAAAGCCTCTTGTAGATAGTTCTCACCAAAGGCGCGTTGACCACAAGCGTACATGTCTCGTAACACTTCACTCGGATGTGTTTTAGAAACCGCCAAAAGTTCTACAGACTCCACGTCACGACCTGAAATTTCGCAGGCCTGTTGAATTTGGGATAACACGTGTTGACGTGAATTTTGCAAGATATTCATTGACGAGGGTCTCATTTCGGTCATCTTTTTTGCTTTGCCTTTCAACAAACTGTTGGTTAAGTTGATTGAAAGCCTTATTATTCTATCAAAATAATTAGCATTTAAATGAACTCGGGGAAATAATGGATATCACAGAATTACTAGCCTTTTCGGCTAAGAACGGGGCATCAGATTTACACTTATCTGCAGGTATGCCACCGATGATTCGTGTCGATGGTGAAGTTCGTCGTATCAATTTACCAGCTTTAGAACACAAAGAAGTGCATAAACTGGTCTATGACATCATGAATGACAAACAACGTCGTGATTTCGAAGAAAAATTAGAAACGGACTTTTCTTTTGAAGTTCCAAGTATTGCTCGTTTTCGTGTGAACGCATTCAACCAAAACCGCGGTGCAGGTGCAGTATTCCGTACCATTCCGTCTAAAGTCCTGACTATGGAAGACTTAGGTTTAGGACAAACCTTTAAAGAGTTGTGTGAATTGCCACGTGGTTTGGTTTTAGTGACGGGACCTACTGGTTCTGGTAAATCTACCACTTTGGCGGCAATGATCGATTATATTAACGATAACCGCTATGACCATATCTTAACGGTTGAAGACCCAATCGAATTTGTACACCAGTCAAAAAAATGTTTAATCAACCAACGTGAAGTGCACCGTGATACACATGGTTTTAACGAAGCACTGCGTTCAGCACTACGTGAAGACCCCGATATTATCCTCGTGGGTGAGATGCGTGACCTTGAAACTATTCGTTTGGCGCTCACAGCAGCAGAAACGGGTCACTTGGTCTTCGGTACACTACATACCACCTCTGCGGCAAAAACTATTGACCGTGTGATTGACGTATTCCCTGCTGAAGAAAAAGACATGGTTCGTGCCATGTTATCTGAATCGCTACAAGCCGTGATTTCTCAAACCTTACTCAAGAAAAATGGCGGTGGCCGTGTTGCCGCGCATGAAATCATGATTGGTATTCCTGCCATTCGTAACTTAATTCGTGAAAACAAAGTGGCTCAGATGTATTCTGCTATTCAGACTGGTGCAAACTACGGTATGACCACATTGGATCAAAGTCTGAAAAACTTGGTCACCAAAGGAGTGATCAGTCCGCAGACCGCGCGTACAGCTGCCAAGCAACCTGAAACCTTCTTATAAGAAAACAATGGATTTGGGGTATAGATATGGACTTTAACGACTTACTCAATTATATGATTCAACAAAAAGCGTCGGATTTATTTATCACCGCTGATGTTGAACCTTCCATGAAAATTAACGGTCAAATTGTGCCTGTGGCTAAGGGTAAGCTGACGGGTGATGTCGCGGGGCAACTGCTCAACTCGATTATGAGTGAAAAACAGCGTAAAGAATTTGCAGATACACGTGAGTGCAACTTCGCGATTATGAATCGGGATAAAACTGCACGTTTTCGTGTCAGTGCATTTCAACAGCGTGATATGCCAGGTATGGTTTTGCGTCGGATTGAGACGCAAATCCCAACCATGGACGAGTTAAAACTTCCGCCTGTGCTTAAAGAGTTGGCCATGACCAAACGTGGCATCATCATCTTTGTGGGTGCAACAGGTACGGGTAAATCGACCTCTTTGGCTTCGATCATTGGTTACCGTAACCAAAACTCAAAAGGTCATATCATTACCATTGAAGACCCGATTGAATTTATTCATGAGCATGCAGGCTGTATCATTACCCAGCGTGAAGTGGGCATTGATACAGACTCTTTTGAAATCGCGCTGAAAAACACCTTACGTCAGGCACCCGATGTGATCCTGATTGGTGAGATTCGTTCCCGTGAAACCATGGATTATGCGATTGCCTTTGCTGAAACAGGTCACTTGGTATTTGCAACGCTGCACGCCAACAACGCCAACCAAGCCATTGACCGTATTATTCACTTCTTTGAAGCAGACCGTCATAGCCAATTGTTTATGGACTTGTCTTTAAACCTTAAAGCGATGGTTGCTCAGCAGTTGATTCCAACACCAGACGGTAATTCTCGTCGCGCTGCAATTGAGATTTTGATTAACTCACCGTTAATTTCCGATTTGATCCGTAAAGGTGAAATCCACGAAATTAAAGACCTGATGAAACGTTCTCGTGAACTCGGTATGCAAACCTTTGACCAAGCCTTATTCGATTTGTACAAAGCTAAGCAGATTACCTATAAAGATGCGCTGAAACACGCCGACTCTCCGAACGACTTACGCTTACAAATCAAGTTGTCTGAAGAAGGCGGTGATCGTCTATTGCATGCCAGTGCAAACATCACGTTTGACGGCCAAGCTTAAGAATTTCTTTAAACAATAAAAAAGGGCTTCTCATGAAGCCCTTTTTTAGATCTAAGTTATTACTTTTTACGAAGTGCTTCTTGGCACTCTGCAGCATCACAATAACCGTATAGATTGAGTGAGTGACCTGTTAAAGTAAAGCCATGCTTTTCAGCAACTTCATGCTGCTCATGCTCAATCACTTCGTTGCTAAATTCAACCACTTTGTTGCAGTTTTGACAAACGATATGATCATGGTGATCGTCTTGCATGATTTCGAAAACAGAATGGTTATTTTCAAAGTGATGGCGCTGAATAATGCCCGCTGCTTCAAACTGCGTTAACACGCGGTAAACAGTTGCTAAACCGACATCTTCACCTTGTTCAAGTAAAGTCTTATAAATATCTTCCGCACTTAAATGGTGTTGCTTTGAATTTTCTAATAGTTCTAATATTTTAATTCGTGGAAGTGTAACTTTAAGTCCAGCTTTGCGTAGATCTTGATTTGAAATTGGCATGTAAAAAGGTCTCTCAACAAATTTAAAGTTAGAATATGCAACAAAGTGTAGATGCAGTATGATCTATCCGTGGCTCAATTGCATCATAATTAATTTGGGATAGTGTAGCAAAATGCAAAAAATCATGTTGGCGTTATTCGTCACTTCACTGCTCGCAGGCTGTTCGACCTTGGGCGTTTATAAAGTTGATATTCCTCAAGGTACGCCATTAACTCAAGCACAAGCGTCAAAAATACAAGTTGGCATGAGCCATCAACAAGTTCGCTTTTTGCTTGGCAGCCCGACAGTTTCAGATCCAATGAATCCGCTACGTTGGGACTACATCTACAATTATACCCCAGGAACGTATGCTAAAAAAGCCAAGATTCCTGCTGCACAAGGTCAACACCTGAAAGTCTATTTCGACCCAAACGGTATTGTGCAAAAAATTGAAGGCTTAGAAACCATTCCTGCATCTCAGCCGGGCTTACCAGCATCGAAAGAAGCGATTCTAAACGCGCCCCCACTATAAAGCCTTATTCTAAAAAAGAAACCCCTCAACTGAGGGGTTTTTCATATCATTTCGATTGTTTTAAGCGATTGCCTTTTGCAAAGCGACCCACAGGATTATTTTGTGCACGTATCCTTCGAATATCTTTAGGATTAATGCTCAAAGGGCGATAAATTTCAACACGATCCCCTGCCTGTAAAACCTGTTGAAGGTCTTTCAATCGGACACCAAAGATGCCCAATTGTAAAGGCTCAGGCAATTCAACCTGCGAGCCTATACCACTCAGTTGAATCGCATCTTGTGCCGTCATTCCCTCAGAAAACGGCACACTAATATGAAACTGCTGGTCTGCTGTTGCATAAGCAACCCAGACTTGTTGAAGCATGCGCATTAAATCAGTTTTCCAAGTACGGCTACAATTGCCAATACGATAGAAACAGGTAATACCACACGCACGGCAATGCGCCAAATATTATAAAAAGCTTCATTACTAAAGTTCATCGACTTACGTAAATGGCTAATTTTCATAATCCAACCAGCAAAAATGGCATAAATCAAACAAATCACTAAGCCCCACAGCATCAGTAAGATGTTAAAAATCGGGCCAGTGGCTGGAATCAACCACACCAACGTTGCAGCCAGCAGCACGAGCCACTGAATCACAATATTTAATTGGCGCTGTGCCAACTGCTCACGTGCCATCTGTAACAGCACGGCTGCCGCTGCAACCGCAGTTAAAGCAATCGCATACGCAGGTAATGCCGCTTGGACTGCAAAAAATGCAAAAGCAACCACCGCCAAAATTTGTGCAATCCAAATCGGTAAAACAGTCTTGCTTGCAGCATCTTGCTGTTGAACTTGTGCCAAACTGTTCTGCCAGTACAGGCCGAGTCCTAAACCGCTTGCCACCAAAGCCAATACCGTTGCACTGCCCCATTCTGAAAATTCAACCGGCGTCACTTGCCACTCAGCGGTTCCTGTACCAGAGAGGTTTGCAAGCACTAAGGAGATCAGCACACCGACCGCCGTTAACGCTAAGGTCAGCAGACGTGGGGCAAAAGACAACGCAATGGCAACCACAGCCAAAGCAATAAAGATCACAGACGATGTCATATCGGCCAGTGCATATTGATTTAATAGTTGTGCAGCATTAGACAACATGCCGCCCGCTAAAAAAGGAATAAAGACGACAGCAAGCCATCCCACAAGACGCCACGTCTGTGAAGCATCGGCATCACGCGTTAAACTCGACAAAGCATTCAATGCCGTGGTTTTTGAACGCTTGGCTAAGGCAATTTCTAAGTAACATAGAGGTAAAGCCAAGATCACCATGGTCACTAACCAAAGTAACCAAAAGTCGAGCTGACGTTCAACCTGAATTCCCACCAAGGGTGCAAGTGTGGCAATGATAATAAATGATAAACAAAATGCCATCAGCGGCGATAACCATCGTGACAGAGCATTGTCTTGCATGATGCGTTCCTTCAATAAGTCTTGCGCTATTTTGCCTTGCTCGCTTATGAAAATCAAAAACAAAAAGCAAACCATCAAAACTGATGATTTGCTGCGCTAAATATAATTAAAATTTATTGTTTTTATCCCTCGTTTGACTCACTTATGAAAAGAAACGAGCAAACCAGTTTTTCCCTTTTTTCTTTTCTTTTTCTTTGATAATGCCCATCATATTTTCTTTTACGGCACCGACATAATCTGCATCATCGTGCTGGATATGGTTAATCAGCCATTTAGACAACACTTCATGCAGTTCAGCTTCGATTGAATGACCCAACTCAAAACGGTCACGATAAGATTCAATTTTTTTAATAAATAAATCATGTACGCGTTTGTGTGGTACACGATATTTATAACCCGCCTCTTCTTGGAGAGACTCTTCAAAAGTGAAGTGAGACTGTGTGTAATCAATAATATTTTCTAAAATCTGTTTCACGCGTTCACGGTCAGTATTGACATCAATCGCATCAATTTCATTGATATAATCGAGAATACGACGGTGTTGATCGTCAATCACATCGATACCAGTATTATATTCTGGAACCCACTTCATTATCATTCCGACCACCCAATAAAAATTAATAGATTAATTACATGAATTAATCATATCGATTAGAATTAAAAATAAAAGTGAATCAAATTGGTTGGTTTTATATTATTTTCATTAAATTAAACTTAAGTATTTATTTTAAATAAGTAAATAAATTTAAACCCGACCAAAAGAATCAGTTATTATTTAATCAATTTTATTATTTTATAAGTAAGTACCAAAATAAAAGCATGTTTTATTTTATTATCAACATGCTTTTATATTCCAATCATTTTGAAATAAATTAATATTGATCTGCTTTAGTAACGCGTTTTAAAGACGGATCTTTAGCTTCTCGGATTAAACGTTCCACATGGGTCATTTGGTGGCGGATTGCTTTGCCATATTGAAATAAAATCATTTCACCGGGTGAAAATGCCGTCCACGCTTCATTTTGAGTCAACGGTTCGGTAGTAATCACGGCCACGCGATCGTCTGCAGTAGTGACTTGGCTAAAATCAACTTCAACATCAATATCGATCAGCTGCGCAGGTTTAAATGGGTACTCACGCACCAACCAATGCAGTTTGGTAATGGCATAACTAAACAGGGCCTGCCCATTTGATAAACAGAAATTGAACGTGCCATGCTCCGCAATCCGTGGAGAAACATCAGTTAATAAATCAAAAACTTGATCTAGACTTGGCTCGGTATAGCCAAATTTATTCACCAGTTGGTCCAGTAAATAGCAAAATGCACGTTCACTGTCGGTATTGCCCACTGGGGTAAAGCGTCCTGAAAGTACAGGATCAAAGTCATGCAAATCGCCATTATGCGCAAAAATCCACTGTCGTCCCCATAACTCACGGCTAAATGGATGTGAGTTTTCTAAGTTAATTTTTCCCTGTGTCGCTTTGCGGATATGTGCAATCACATTGCGTGATTTGATTGGATAATTACGAATTAATTCAGCAATCGGGGACTCAACTGCAGATTGATTGTCAACGAATAAACGGCAGGCTTTATCCTCAAAAAAAGCAATCCCGAAACCGTCACAGTGGTCTGAAGTAATCCCCGCGCGCTGTGAAAAGCCTCGAAATGAAAAGGTAATATCAGTCGGTGTTGCACAGTTCATTCCGAGCAGTTGGCACATAATCTTGATCTTATTTAAACATATTTATTTATGATGGTTTTATTGTGCATGAGTCCTGACTGGCTTGCAATTCACAATGCTTCATAACCCGAACACATTCACGCATAAAACCATTTTTATAAAATGCATAGGCCTAAAAAAAGCCTCCGAGGAGGCTTTTCAAAATATTTAGTGCTTATTACTGCGATTGGTAATTAATGTACCCACACCATGATCGGTGAAAATCTCCAACAGCGTTGCATGTGGCACACGACCATCCACAATATG
This sequence comes from Acinetobacter sp. MF4642, assembly GCF_002018925.1. Classification (NCBI taxonomy): domain Bacteria; kingdom Pseudomonadati; phylum Pseudomonadota; class Gammaproteobacteria; order Moraxellales; family Moraxellaceae; genus Acinetobacter; species Acinetobacter sp. MF4642. Next base: position 19,379 of record NZ_MVON01000023.1, on the reverse strand, counting down.
CGCGCTTACCACACCACCTTTCACCGCATCTAGAGCACAACCCACTTTCGGAATCATCCCGCCGTAAATCACGCCCGTTTCAATGAGACGGTCAACTTCTTGGGTGGTTAAACCAGTGAGCAGGTTTTTATTTTCATCTAAAACACCTGAAATATTGGTCAACAAAATCAGCTTTTCAGCACCTAAAGCTTCAGCCACTTTTCCAGCCACCAAATCCGCGTTGATGTTATAGGTGTTGCCCTCTTCATCCACACCTAAGGGTGCAATCACAGGAATAAAATCACCACTGGTAAACATTTCCAATACATCAGTTTTAACACTGGTCACTTCACCCACTAGGCCAAGATCAATTTTTTGTACTGTGCCATCTTCCGCAGTTTTTTCCATCAGTAACTTTTGTGCACGCAGTAAGTTACCATCTTTACCCGTTAAACCAATGGCACGACCGCCATGTTGGTTAATCAAGTTCACGATGGATTTATTCACACTACCACCCAACACCATTTCAACCACTTCCATGGTCGCTGGATCGGTCACACGCATGCCATCAATACGGTCAGACTCACGCCCCAATTGCTTTAAAAACGAATCCACTTGTGGACCGCCGCCATGCACCACGATTGGATTTAAACCGACGGTTTTTAACAAAACGATGTCACGTGCAAACGAGCTCTCAAGCTCAGGATCGGTCATTGCATTGCCACCATATTTCACTACTAGCGTTTTTCCAGCAAAACGTTGAATATACGGCAAAGCTTCAGTCAGGACTTGTGCTTTGTCGAGGCCAGTATGTTGATGTGGCATGTGCCTCTCCTTAATGGGCGTCTAATAGGTCTTGTGCAATCTGCGGATAATCTGCCGTCAGCATGTACACAAAGTTATGGCGAATTTGATGAAGCCGCTGATCACTGTCCGCGTCGAAACGCACGGTAAAATACTCGCCCGTATTCGATGCTCGAATAATGCCAAATCCATCCTCAAAATCAAGTCTTACGCCATCAATTTTACTCATTTCCGCTTGAAAGTGCTGACTTTGTTTTTCCACATTCGCTAAAACCAGCGCGGGTGAAATCTGATGGGTGCTAATATAAATATCCTCTGTACTGGCACGTTCTGGGTAGTCTGCCAGTGCTTCCGACAAAGTGCATCGCTTCAAGCTTAAGTATTCCAACACACGTAGTGCGGCATATAAACCATCGTCATAACCAAAGCCACGACCATCATTAAACACATAATGCCCTGCATATTCACCGCCAAAAACCGCATGCCCTTCAGATTGCGCCAAATATTTACGTAGAAAAGAACTGCCTGTGCGAATCATTTTTGGAATACCCTGATGGGCCAGTACTGTATTTCGAACCATGGTGGAACATTTCACATCAAAAACCACTTCATGCTCAGGATGATCGGCCAAACACATGTGCGCAAACAAGGACAATAAACGGTCTGCTGAAATGATTACGCCCTTTTCATCAATCAATACAACACGATCACCGTCACCATCAAAAGCAATACCGATATCAGCATGCTGCTGTTGCACGGCGTTTCGCAGCAGATTTAGATGTTTGGCTTGAGAGGGATCGGGGGCATGTTCAGGAAATTCACCATTGGCCTCACAGCGTAAAGCATAGACCTCACAGCCGAGTTTCTTTAAGACCAAGACGGCACAACGTCCCGCTGAACCGTATAAACCATCCACCACGACTTTATAGGATCGAGGTTGAGGCATGAGCTGTATATCATTGAGCAATGCCGCCTGATAAGCCAGACAATATTCAGGCACGATCTGATGTGGCGACGTTTGCCAGTTCATCTCTGCATGGCTGTCAAAATATTCATTTGCATCGCGTGCCACCTGCTGGATTGCCTCAGGTAAAGGGGGCTCACCCTGCATAATCCATTTGATCCCATTATCCGACTTCGGATTGTGGCTGGCTGTCACCATAATGCCATTGCCATCAAACTGGCGTGCCGTGTAATACAACACAGGACTAGCACAACATCCGATGATTTGCGCATCTAAGCCCTGTTTAAGACATTCTTTGTAAATAATTTCTGCAAAAGCAGGACTGCTTTGTCTAGCATCATAACCAATGGCTAAACGTGTCTGCCCAGTCTTTAAATATTGAGTTGCGAGCGCTTGTGCAATGGCACGAATCAGCTCAGCACTCATGACATCCAATTTGCCACGAATGTCATAGGCACGAAAAATATGTGCAGGAAATTTTGGCTGAAAATCCATAGGTCTAACTTCTAATTTATTCAGATCAACAGCTCTTTCAGCTGTCCTTGTTGTTATGCTTAACGCTGCATTTAATTTTACTAAGGATTCAAAAAATAGTTGTAACTTTTTATGAACTAAAAATGATCATTCAGTATTAAAACAACAAAGCCTCTTTCATGGAGAGGCTTTGTTGTTTTACTTTATCACTGACAGATTAGTTTTGACCAGTATGTCCGAAACCACCTGCACCACGTTCTGTCGCTTCAAATTCATTCACAATATCGAACTGTGCTTGAATCACAGGTACAAGTACATACTGTGCAAGACGTTCACCTGGTTCTAAACTGAAAGCTGTTTGGCTACGGTTCCAAACCGACACCATCAATTCACCTTGATAGTCCGAATCAATTAATCCCACCAAGTTACCCAAAACAATGCCGTGCTTATGACCTAGGCCTGAACGCGGTAAAATTAAACCTGCAAAGTGTGGGTCTTCAATATAAATAGATAGACCTGTTTTGACCAAAACAGTTTGTCCCGGTTCAATGACGGTCGCAGCATCGACACATGCACGAAGGTCTAAGCCTGCTGAACCCGTTGTCGCATAGGTTGGCATTGGCCATTCATTGCCTAAACGTGAATCCAACACTTTAACCTGAACTTTCATTCTCTTTTTCCTAGTACAATAAATTTCTAAAACAAAAAATATTTAGCGCTTAATCAACGCACGTAAATTGTCTAAATAATGCTGCGCTTGTAATTTCGGATCGACATTGCCCGCCAGTTTCTTTTTACGCCCTAACCATTCCAACTCATCTTGCGGTAATTCATCCAAGAAGCGACTTGGTGTCATTTGCTTCATTTGGCCGCCCGCCTTACGTTGTTCTGCAAGCGTGATGGTTAAACCCTGACGCGCACGGGTGATGCCCACGTACATCAAGCGACGCTCTTCCTCAACCGTATCTGCGGCAATCGAGTTTTTATGCGGCAGTAACTCTTCCTCAAGACCAATCAGATAAACATATGGAAACTCTAGACCTTTAGATGCATGCAGCGTGAGCAGGTTTACTTTGTCAGTGTCTTCTTCTTCTTGCTGCTGCTCTAACATATCCAGCAACACCATTTTACGAATTACACTTTCAATGTTTTTCTCATCAACATCTTCAGCACGGTTAATCAAACTTTGAATACTGCTATACAGCACTTCAATATTATCTAGCTTGGTTTTTTCCTGTGCAGGCGTCGCCGCAGACTCTTTGACATAGTCGATATAGCCTGCTTCAACCATCATCTTACGGATAATGGGCACAGGTTCATCATCCTCAAGCAACTCACGGGTAAAGGTGGTAATGAAGTCTGCAAACTCCGCCAACTGTGTGGTGGCTTTTTTAGGAATCACCATGGTGAGACGCTGATCACCCGCTGCAGAGAGCAACGACAAATGATTTTCTTGTGCAAACAGACCCAGCTTTTCTAAAGTCACAGGCCCAATGGCACGTTTAGGTGTATTGATAATCCGTAAAAATGCACTGTCATCTTCAGGGTTAATAATGACGCGCAAATAGCTCATCACGTCTTTGATTTCAGCTCGTCCGAAGAACGACTGACCGCCTGATAATTTGTACGGAATCTGCATTTGACGCAGTTGTGTTTCCAGTGCACGTGCTTGGAAATTACCCCGATACAAAATGGCGTAATCTTTCCAATTTTTACCATTCATCAGTTTATGCGTAATTAAGTCTTTCACCACGCGTTCTGACTCATCGTCATCATTGCGGCACGTAATCACTCGAATTACTTCACCATGGCCTTTATCTGACCACAGTTTTTTATCAAAAATATGTGGATTGTTACCAATCACAGTATTGGCCGCTTTCAAAATACGACTGGTCGAACGATAGTTCTGTTCGAGTTTAATCACTTTTAAATTGTGAAAATCCTCATTCAGCAAAGCCATATTTTCAGGCTTGGCACCACGCCATGCGTAGATCGATTGATCATCATCACCCACCGCTGTGAACTGACCCATCACTCCCACCAGCAATTTCACCAAAATATACTGTGCGGTGTTGGTGTCTTGATACTCATCGACCAATAAATAGCGAATGCGATTTTGCCAGCGCTCACGTACTTCTGCATTTTCTTGTAAAAGACGCGTCGGCATCACGATCAGGTCATCAAAATCGACCGCATTATAGGCACGTAAATTACGCTCATACAGTTGATACAAGTGCGCAAACTGAACATCTTCTGCGGTTTCACAGGTGGTGTGTGCTTGCTCAGGTGGAATCAGATCGTTTTTCCAATCTGAAATCATCTTCATGGCTTTGGCAATCAGCTCTTTACTTTCCGCACCGGATAAATTGTCACGGTGCATCAAGTCCATCAAAATACGCTTACAGTCGTCTGCATCTAAAATAGAAAAATTATTTTTTAATGGCGTGTGTTTCAGCTCTAAACGCAACATGTTTAGGCCAAAGGTGTGGAAGGTCGAGACTGAAAGCCCTTTTGCCTCTTCACGTGACAGCAGCTTGGTGACACGTTCTTTCATTTCACGTGCTGCTTTGTTGGTAAACGTCATCGCGGTAATACGATAAGCAGGAATGCCGCAGTGTTTCACCAAGTAGGCAATCTTACGGGTAATCACCGAAGTTTTACCTGAACCAGCCCCTGCAAGTACTAACAAGGGTCCTTGAGTGTATTTCATGGCTTCAAGTTGCTTGTCGTTTAATTGACTTGCCAGTGACATAGTCTTTCCTCTATTTCATTCCGAGCTCGATTATAGTCATCTCCGCTACAGATGCATAATGCAAATTCATATTTTAACAGTCATAAAAAAACCACCCGAAGGTGGTTTTTCAGTCTTCAATAAAAATTATTGAATTGCGTAGATGCTGATTTCTACACGACGGTTTTGCTCACGGCCTTCAGCAGTCGCGTTAGACGCGATTGGGTTTGCTGAACCTTGACCTTGTGCATTAATACGTGTTGTAGAAACACCTTGAGATGCCAAGTAGCTTGCTACAGATTGCGCACGCGCTTGAGACAGAGGAATGTTGATTGAATCATTACCTGTACTGTCTGTATAACCTGTTACAAGAATACCGCTCTTGTTATCTTCAGTTAAGGTTTGCGCAACTTTGTTTAAAGTTGAATAGAAGTTCGGCTTGATGTTTGATTTGTTGGTATCAAAAGTAATGTTACCCGGCATGATTAAACCTACAGAGCCATCTGGATTACGGTTAACTTCTACACCAGTCCCCGCCATTTGTTGGCGAAGTTTCTTCTCTTTGTTGTCAAGGTAAACACCAGTTGCGCCACCAAGTACAGCACCAATCGCTGCAGCACGGTTATTCTGACGACTCGTGTTTGCGTTTCCTTTAGAAACACCATAACCTGCAGCAGCACCAATTAAGGTCCCTAGAGCAGCTTTATCGTATTCTACACCGCCAATGTTATTACCAGTGCTTTGACAACCTGTAAGAACCATTGCCCCAACGACTGCGGAAATTGCTAGTGCACGCATCGCATGCCTCCTTCTTTGTGTGTTTTGTTTATAGAACGAATATTGTCGTAAAACGATGATCTAGACCATTGATTTTTTGTTAATAATAAAGCCTTTATTTACAATATGTAATAAAAAATTTCCTTTTCAAGGCTTTCTTCGTCACAATTTCTACACAGTTAATGCTTGGTGCTTTTCTATTTGATCATCCCGTACTATATTGAGCTTTAGAAATAGAACGAGTTGCGAAACGCATTATATTTTAGGGTTTATTTTTATGTCATCACCAAACCAAAAACAACCTTTATTAAAAAAAATCACACGTGGTTTAACTGTTGGTTCAGTCATTACAGGCAGTACTTTTTTTCATGGCCCTCCAGTGCTTGCGCTTGGCCTGACCAAACTGTTTAAAAAATCTAAAAAGGTGGATGAGACGAATATTCAAATCACTAACAGTTGGCTGGCTGTGAACAATTATTTAATCGATCATGTCTTGCCCAGCACGAAATGGGATATTTCTGTCGATGATGGTCTTGAGCTAAGTATGCAAGGTCGTTATCTCATGACCTGTAACCACCAAAGTTGGGTCGACACCACGGTTAACCAATATTTTGGTTTAACCCGTATGCCCCTTACCCGCTTCTTTACCAAGTGGGAACTTATTTTTATTCCATTTGTCGGCCAAGCTTTTAAAATTCTCGGCTTCCCGATGATGAAGCGGCATAGTAAAGAACAAATTGCGAAAAATCCTGCGTTGAAAACACGCGATATGGAAGAGGCACGTAAGTCTTGTGAACAACTGCTCAGCCAACCGTTCACCTTGTTAAACTATTTGGAAGGCACGCGTTTTACGCAAGAGAAGCATGCACAGCAGCAATCGCCTTACCAAAATTTGCTTAAACCGAAAGCGGGTGGCTTGGCCTTAGCCTTAAGTATTTTAGGTAATGACATTGATGCCTTAGTAGATATGACTATTGTCTATCCCGACGGCGCACCTGGCTATAGCGAATTTTGGCTCGGGGAAGTCCCACGGATTGCGGTTAATTTGCGTAAAATTGATATTCCTACATGGGTGCTTGCTGGAAACTATGAAGACGATGCTCACTTTCGTGAACAATTCCAACAGTGGGTCGATCAACTTTGGACTGAAAAAGACCAATTGATTGAAAAAATGAAAGCCAAATACTCAACCTCCAATTTAACCCAGTAAGGGTCTATGCATGATGCAGAATAACCAAGTCAAAAAGTCTAAATATCATCAGGTTGATCCACAAAGTTTGTATTTCAAACTGTTTTTGATCTATGACATTTTTATGGTGTTTCTCATCATTTTTAACTTGTTTTGTTTGTGTGCTAATTTTTTTATCATGAGCAATATTGGTGGATGGTTTTTTCATGCCATTCACCTAGAAAGTGTCTTAAGCTTCTATCGTGAGCATTTACATCCGTGGGTCATCACCACAGAAGCTTGGTTTATTCTGTTCTTGATTACTGAACTATTGGTGCGTTGGGGCATTGCGATCGTTTATCGACACCATCGTCGCTGGTTTTTCTTTCCCTTCATTCATTGGTACGAAATTTTAGCGATTATTCCTCATTTACGTTTTTTAAGATTATTTCGTGCAGGGGTGATTGCTTTTCGCCTGCATGAATTGGGCTATAACGTGATTCCTGAGTCGGTACAAGCCAAAGCCAAATTTTACTACCGCGTGGTGATGGAAGAGCTCTCTGACCGCGTCGTGATTACTGTATTGGATGGAGTGAAGCACGAATTAAATACCAGTTCGACCCATAAAAAAATTATCCATGACCTCGTCGATCATCATCGTGCTTTATTTGCACAGGCATTGGCTGAAATTTTACAAGAATCTCTCGCCACTGAACTGAAACAGCGACAGTATTTCATTGCCCAAAATGTCGGTCTGATTGTGAATCGTGCGATTGAAGATACCCCTGAACTCACCCAATTACTACGTTTAATACCAATTGTGGGGGGAAGAATTGAACAACAAATTCAAAGTATCGGACAAAGACTCGGTGAAAACATCACACAAGGTTTACTGGAACCAATGGTAACTGGAAATTCTGCACAGCCCAATGCTACCTATCGCTTGATAGCTGAAAAAGTCAGTGATTTAAAAATCGACAATCAGTCTTTGGAACAGTTGGTTGAGTCTGTTGTTTATGAAAGTTTGGATGCCATTCGCAAGCAAGTTAAGGTGAAACAGTGGTTAGAAGAGCTTGAAAAAGATGATCAAGCCAAAGAATAAGCATTAAGGTAAAAATATTACAAACGCAGCTAGTGCAATCCTCCATTTTGTTCTAGGATTTGCTCTATTTACAACATCACTTCTTTAGTAAAAAATAAATCTGAGAAGTCTTAAGGAAAAATTATGGCTGATATCCGGATAACTGGCAGAATGGTCAATGCGATTCGCATTACCCTTGACACCAATGATCATGATGCAATCCGACAGCAATTAAGTAAAACATTACAAAATGCATCGACTGCTGGAGCGTTAGTTGTTCTGGAAAGTAGCGTGGAGCAAGAGCTAATTTCCTTGATTCAATTATTGCTGGATCTGGATGTACAGCCGATGGCAGTACAAGAAGGAATTTTGGCTGAACAAGCCCGCGCCATTCAGTTCCCTGTGATTCCAGCGCAAGGACATGGTATTAGCTCGCAACTTCAAGAAGTCAAAGCAACCAAAGAGCAAGTGGTTGAAGCCCCTGCTCCTGCTGCGACAGCTTCTATCAATGCACCCGTTGCGGCAGCACCTGTCATTCGCCATGCAACTTCATACCATGACGAAATTTTACGTACTGGTCAGTGCTTGGTGCAAAATCAAGGCGATATCATTATTACCGCAGGCATTAACAGTGGCTCGGAAGTGATTGCTTCAGGAAATATACATATTTATGGTAGTGCTCGTGGTAGAGTCATTGCCGGCGCGGGCGGAAACAGCGCTGCACGCATCTTCTGTCATGCTTTAGAAGCTGAATTGGTTTCAATTGCGGGGACCTATTGTGTTGCAGATGATATTCCAGCGCAGCATTTAAAACGCCCAACACATATTTACTTAAATGATCAACAAGAGCTTGTATTTGAAGCGCTTGAATTTTAATGTATAAATAAACACCAAAAGCCCCAAATGATAAATAAGGGGATTTAAACCATAACAGGAGTGGATTCGGTGGCGAAAATTGTTGTCGTAACATCAGGCAAAGGTGGCGTAGGCAAAACTACGACAAGTGCATCTTTTGCAACAGGTTTAGCCCTACGTGGTCACAAAACTGTTGTGATCGATTTTGACGTAGGTTTACGTAACCTTGATTTGATCATGGGTTGTGAACGCCGCGTTGTGTATGATTTTGTCAATGTATTAAATAACGAAGCTCGATTACAACAAGCGCTTATCCGCGATAAAGATATCGAGAATTTATATATTTTACCTGCGTCGCAAACCCGTGATAAAGATGCCTTAACTGATGAAGGCGTAGCACGTGTCATGGATGAGTTGTCACAAGAGTTTGACTACATTATTTGTGACTCACCTGCAGGTATCGAACGCGGTGCAATTTTAGCAATGTACCATGCCGATGAAGCGATTATTGTGACCAACCCTGAAATTTCATCTGTACGTGACTCTGACCGTATTATTGGTATGCTCGACAGCAAAACCAAAAAAGTTGAAATGAATGAAGGTCGTATTCGTAAACACTTGTGTATCACACGCTTCAACCCTGAACGTGCCGATAAACAAGAAATGTTAACCATTGACGACATTTCTAAAGATATTTTACGTGTGCCAACTTTGGGAGTGATTCCTGAGTGTAAGAGTGTTTTACAAGCATCTAACGAAGGTAAACCAGTGATTCTCTTTACTGAAGAAGCAGCAGGCCAAGCCTATGATGACCTTGTGGCACGTTTCTTAGGTGAAGAACGTCCTTACCGTCATATTACGGTGAAGCCTAAAGGCTGGTTAGCACGACTATTTGGAGCGTAGACATGGCAGGATTTTGGAGTAAGCTTTTTAGTAATGATGAAAAACCGTCTAGTGCTCAAACCGCAAAAGATCGTTTGAAAGTCATCGTAGCGTCTGAAAGCGGTTTAGGTAAACGTCTTAGCCAAGACAAAATCGACCAAATGAAGAAAGAAATCATGCAAGTGGTGAATCGCTATGTTCGCGGTGTAGATGAACAGCACATTCAAATGGCTGTCCGTTCTGAAGCGAATATTGAAATGCTTGAAATGAATATCAATTTGCCTGAAGAACGTTAATCTGATTTTTGATTAGTCAAGCAAATTGAATCAAGGCAGAATATGCGCAGATACAAGAAAGTATTTTCTTTGTCTCCCATATTTTGCCTTTTTTAATGATTAAACCAGCAAGGAGATTGCTATGGCATTATCTCAGCCAGCAACGTTCAATGAAGAATGGTCAGATGAGCGTGTATTTGCCTACTTAACTCAGCTTCCTCCTGAAGGTGTGAATGGCGATTTTCATGTGTTGTACCATGCCTTTAAACACATGCGCCCAAGTGATTATGAGCGTCTGCTCACCCAATTTAAAACGGATGGTCGCGACATTAATGCAACCAATCCAGAAGGTCAGCGTATCCATGAAGTAATTGCCGCATATCAACGTCAAGCAGCTCCCTTCTTAGAGGTTTTGGCTAAATTCGCCTAAGCCTAGATCTGCTTAATGCACATGACCTACAAATGCCAGCTCATTCCTAGAAGACTGGCATTTTTTATGACTGTAAAAACCACATCCAAAGTGGAAAAGTCAAACCGAAACACAAAGTTTGCAAACTAATGATTGCTGCCATGAGTTGACTGTCCCCTTGAAAATATTTGGTCAGGACATAGGCTGCTGAGGCCGTTGGGAGCGAGAAGAATACCACTACAATCATGGTTTCAAATGTTGCTAAACCAAATAATAGACAGCCTACATAGGCTAAAATAGGTACCAAGATTAAACGCCCAAAAGTGTTTAAAATTAGCGCTCGGCCAGCATATTTTAACGCATTAAACTGGAGTGCTGCGCCCACACACAAGAGCCCAAGCGGGAGGCTCATCCCTGCTACTAGCTTTAAAGATTGGTTAATGCTCTCGGACAAATGCATACCTGAAAAATTAAAAATGAGCCCGACCAGACAAGCCAGAATCAGTGGATTTTTCGCAACCGACCACGCAATATTTTTATAAGACAGTCCCTGCCCTTGAGAAAAACCAAGTACGGAAAGTACATTCACTAAAGGAATAACAAAGGCAATAATCATGGCAAAGACTTGCATCCCTGCAGCGCCAAAAATCAAAGCCATACTGGTCAAACCAATATAAGTATTGAAACGAATATGACTCTGTAAATAGACGCCAAATTGCGCCACAGGCGTACCATACACCGCTTTTAATACCCACAGCACCACACTCATCAGCAAGGTCACACTAAAGACCACAGCAAGCGCTGGCAAGACTTGCCCGACATTAAAATGAACGGTGGCTAGACTACTGAACAGCAAAACAGGAAACAAAATCCAATAATTCAGTCTTTCAGCGCCTTGCCAAAATTCCACCGTTAAAAAGCGATACCGCTTTAATACATACCCCATGGCAATGAGTACTACCAATGGAATTAATGCATCAATAATTTGCATGACTGGATGCCTAAACTGAATGATTAAGAAAAAGCCTGCAATCCGCAGGCTTTCTTTTTAAACTAAAATTTCTCGCTTACCGTTCGCACCTTGCGCACTCACAATCCCATTTTCTTCCATTTGGTCGACAATCCGCGCGGCACGGTTATAGCCCAAACTAAACTTACGTTGTAGCGAGGACACCGAAACCTTGCGTGTTTCCAATACAAAGGATACGCACTGGTCATAAAGTGCATCACGGTTTGGATCGCCATCGCCATCTTCAAAGCCGCGAGAACTAGGTTCTTCATCAAATGGCGTTAAGATTTCATCGACATAGTTTGGCGAGCCCCGTTCACGCCAAGCATCGCAGATGCGGTTGACTTCGTCATCGGCAATAAAGGCACCATGTACACGTTCAGGTTCAATTTTACCGGGGCCTAAGAACAACATATCACCATGACCGAGTAAGTCTTCAGCCCCACCAGCATCCAAAATCGTGCGTGAGTCAATTTTTGAGTTCACACGTAAAGCCACACGTGTTGGAATGTTGGCTTTAATCAGACCAGTAATCACATCGACCGATGGACGCTGCGTGGCAAGTAGCAAGTGAATGCCCGCGGCACGTGACTTTTGTGCCAAACGCGTAATCATTTCTTCAGCTTTCTTGCCGACCTGCATAATCATGTCAGCAAACTCATCCGCCACAATTACAATCGAGGGTAATGGTGTCAAACGTGGTGCGCGCTCACCAGCAACCGAATCACTGGCTTTCCAGGTCGGATCAATCAGCTCTTCGCCATTGGCAATCGCTTCTTCCACTTTACGGTTATAGTCCGCTAGCTTACGGATCTTTAAGAAAGACATCAGCTTATAACGACGTTCCATTTCATTCACACACCAGTTCAAAGCACTGACCGCATCTTTCATGTCCGTGACCACTGGGGTAAGCAAATGCGGAATATCGTTATAGTTCGCGAGTTCCAACTGTTTCGGGTCAATCAAAATTAAACGCAACTCATTCGGCGTATATTTCAACAACATCGATAAAATCATCGAGTTCACTGCCACCGATTTACCTGAACCTGTGGTGCCTGCAACCAACATATGCGGCGCCTTACCTAAGTCAGCAATCACTGGATTACCCGAAATATCTTTACCCATTGCCATCGAAAGAATGCTATTCGGATCGGTAAAAGCAGGAATGGTCAACAACTCGATTAAACGCACCATTTCACGTGTGCTGTTCGGCACTTCAATCCCGATATACGGTTTACCCGGAATAACCTCAACCACACGTACAGAAGCCATCGACATTGAACGCGCAAGGTCACGGGAAATATTGGTGACTTTAGAGGCTTTCACCCCTGGTGCTAAATCTAACTCAAAACGAGTTACTACAGGCCCTGGCTGCGCTTCGACCACTTTAGCTTTGACATTGAACTCTTGTAGTTTAATTTCAAGTAATTCAGATAAACGCGCCAACTGTTCAGCAGTGAAATTGACTTTTTTATTCAGATCAACTTCATCCAGTAAATCCAGTCCTGGCAGTGGTGATAAATCACGACGACGCTCTGCTACTTGCATGGACAAAGACATTGGACGGCCTGATGCATCCGTCAGTGGCGCATCAAAATCGAAGTCGTCTTCTTCTTGCGGTTTTCCAGCGGTGTCCTGCCATGCTTCAATAAACGCTTCTTTGGACAAAACTTCTTTGGCTACAGTCGCTGTAGCACTTGTGCTTGCGGTATTATGATGCTGGATAGGTGCTTGTACAAAAGCAGATGACTGCGCATAACTACTGCTGGTGCGTACATCTGAAGCAGCAACTTTCTGCTCCGACCAATCTTCAGCAAGGAATTCGTCTAAATCATCCAACTCATCAAGCTGTGCTTTTGCAATTCCACTCGGCGCTGGTTGAAAGGCAACTGGACTCACAGCAGCACTTAAGGTTGCAACCTCGGCTACCGCAATTGGATCTTCAACCACATGTAAATGAGACACCGGTTCAGGCGTATTGAAGGGGCTGTGAACATCCGTTGCTGTTTTGCCATTGGGTACGGCAGCAAGCAGCTCGTCAAAGATTTCATCATCATCCCAATCAACATTTTTCTTCTGTGCAGGAGCATCGTCTTGGAAATAATTAGGATCAGCAATTGGCGCTGTATGATCTTGCACCACTGCTTGAAAATGTTGTTCTTGACTAAATGGGCGATCTTCTTCGGCAGCACGAAGTAAAGCATCAATATCATTTTTATGGCGTTGATCTTCACCTGAGTTTAATGCACGCCACACTTCCCCTGTCGCCACCACGCGTTGACTGTCTTGTTCTAATTGGTGCGCTTTTTCTATAGTCCGCTCAAGCTCTACTTCATCATCCACATCCACCTGTTTTTCTTGAACACGTTGCTCTTTGGCCACCATGTCATTAAACAAATGCTCTGCTGAATAGTCGCGCTGAGGTGCTTTAACTGATGCCTCTTGCACGGCTGGTGCCTCGACCAATTCGGTCTCTTCAACACTCTTTTTCGGTGCCGTTGCAATCACTTCTTTTTTCACGCTTGGCGTCGTGCGATCAAAGGCAGACTCGCTTTCAGGCACATTACGGTAAAATAAATCTTGTAAATACGCAGGAGTTGCTTTGAGGGTCGCGAAAGTACGGTTCCATTTGATACCGAAAGCCAAGGTCAATAAGACCACGGTAAACACGACCAAAAATAAGGTTGCACCGTAAATGGTTAAAATCTGCGACAAACTTTGTCCCAGTTCATAACCAATAATGCCGCCAGAGGCATTGTCTAAAGTGTCCGCTGGAACTTTCCAAAACAAGAACAGTAAGCTGGCGGTTGCAAGCAAAATAAAGAATTGTGCAGCATAACGAAATGGGCGGTTTAAAAAACTATGCGGCCACCATACTTGAATGGCTTCAATGAACAAAAACACAGGAATAAGTAGACTTGCCCAGCCTAAAAAACCGAACAATAAGTCAGCAATCCACGCCCCAGCAACGCCACTGGCATTCGAGACTTGCAAGGTATCACTTGATATATGCATCCAGCCCGGATCAAATGGGGTATAGGTCACGGTAGCAAGGAACAAATAAATGCCAAACGAGACTAAAAATAATGTCATTAATAAGCGCTGTGCATAAGCACCCGACACCTCAGTCATATACTGTCCTGTAACAAATTCTTCATTAATGTTTTTGTTCGAAACCTAAAGCAAAAGTTTCACAATAAACGTCATATTATGCACCTCTTCTTTATAAAAAGATGCACTATTCTTAAATGCTTTATGTATAGCGAGCAGATGATTTTTCCACTTTTTCCTGCTCTACACCGCATATTTCTTCTATATAGCTCAAATCGATTTGATTGATCAATAATATCGACATTGAACTCACACAACTGTTATAGAGTTTCACGTATAATTCCACAAATTTCTAAATAAAAAAAGGATTCTACGTATGAGCGCTCGTCACTCACGTTTGATTATTCTCGGTTCAGGCCCTGCGGGTTACAGTGCTGCGGTATATGCTGCGCGTGCCAACTTAAAGCCGACATTGATTGCGGGTATCCAACTCGGTGGTCAACTAACGACAACGACTGAAGTTGATAACTGGCCGGGTGACCCTGAAGGCTTAACAGGTCCTGCACTGATGGAACGTATGCAAGCGCATGCTGAACGCTTTGGTACTGAAATCATCTACGATCATATCAATGAAGTCGACCTTTCTGTACGTCCATTTGTACTCAAAGGTGACATGGATGAGTTCACTTGTGATGCACTGATTATTGCCACAGGTGCGACCGCTCAGTACTTAGGTCTTGAGTCTGAAGCTGCTTTTATGGGCCAAGGCGTAAGCGCATGTGCAACCTGTGATGGTTTCTTCTACAAAAACCAAAAAGTCATGGTTGTGGGTGGCGGTAATACTGCCGTTGAAGAAGCACTATATTTGTCTAACATTGCATCGCATGTGACTTTGGTTCACCGTCGTGATTCATTGCGTTCTGAAAAGATTCTTCAAGATCATTTATTTGAGAAAGAAAAAGAAGGCAAAATCAGCATCATTTGGAATCACCAAGTGGATGAAGTTTTAGGTGACAACACGGGTGTAACCGCCGTTCGCTTAAAATCAACTCAAGACGAATCTACACAAGATATTGATGTTCAAGGTTTGTTTGTTGCCATTGGCCATAAACCAAACAGTGCAATGTTTGATGGTCAATTGAACTTACGTGATGGCTATATCCAAGTCCAAAGCGGTACATCTGGTAACGCGACTGCCGCTTCTGTCGCAGGTGTATTCGCAGCAGGTGATATTGCTGATAGCGTTTATCGTCAAGCGATCACTTCAGCAGGTTCTGGCTGTATGGCTGCGCTAGATGCAGAAAAGTATTTGGATGCTTTAGGCGAATAATCTAAGCCTTGAAAAAGACCGCCTTCCATAGGCGGTTTTTTTATGTATGATCTTAAAGTCATTTTTTATCATGTATACACACCACTATGCAGCAGTTACCACCTTCTGAGTATATCTTTCCCGATCCACTTGAAGTTGACCCCGAAGGTGAAGGCTTAATTTGTATCGGTGCAGACCTCTCCCCTTCTACCCTGTTTGAAGCCTACACCCATGGTTTGTTTCCATGGTTCTCAACAGGCGAGCCCATTTGCTGGTGGTGCCCCGAGCCACGTTGCATCATCCGTCCGCAGGATTATCAGCCCAGTAAAACCCTCATTCGGAGTATGAAAAAGCAGGATTATCGCATCACTATCAATCAGGCTTTTAAACGAGTGATCCGTGCCTGCTCACTACCACGTAGCTACGCTGATGACACGTGGATCAGCGAAGACATTATTGATGGCTACTGCGCAATGTTTGATGCAGGTTATGGCTATAGTGTTGAAGTATGGGATCAAACACGCTTGGTTGGCGGACTATACGGCATCAGCATTGGACACGGCTGTTTTGGGGAGTCTATGTTCAGTACCGAAACGGATGTCTCAAAAATGGCATTTTATACGCTGATGTTGATTGGACGTGAAAATAAGCTGCCTTGGATCGACTGCCAATTGGTCAATGATCATCTTTTAAGTCTTGGTGCTTGTACACTTTCTCGGCAAACCTACTTAAAATCGTTACAAGATGTTGTAAATCAACCTGCTATCGATTGGAAAATGTATCAGGAGGGTGTATTTTCAAGTAAAACAATAGCGCAAAATGCGCGACTGACTGAATAAAGAATAATAGAGGGATTTATCATGAATTCGTATCACCCGAAGTCCCTACTGAATGATTTACAGTATTACATCACGCCACCGCATGACTGCAGCTATCTAGAAAAAAAGTCAGCCCGGATGGTATTTCTCGATCCAGCGCATCGTATTGATGTCGTCACGCTGTCCGAACTTTCTCGCGTAGGTTTTCGCCGGAGTGGTGATTTTGTCTACCGCCCAGAGTGTCATCTGTGTCGACAGTGTCTGTCTAGCCGCGTATCTGTGCGCGAATTTAAAATGAACAGCAGTCAAAAAAAAGCATGGAAACGCAATCAAGATCTCACTTTAAAAATTACCCGCACTGCGGATGCCACCAAAAAACATTATGACTTATATGAGCGTTATATCTTTAAACGCCATGCAGATGGAGACATGTTCCCACCCAGCCGCGATCAGTTTGATAAATTCCTCGTGCATAGCTGTACCGAGAGCTTTTTCTTAGAACTGTGGAAAGAAGACCAGCTCATCTGTGTTTCGACCTGCGACCCTTTAGATGATGGCTTATCTGCGGTTTATACCTTTTTTGATCCCGATGAAAACAAACGCTCACTGGGGACTTTCGCCATTTTAAAACAAATCGAGCTCGCCAAAGCACGCGCTTTGCAGTTTGTGTATTTGGGCTATTGGGTGCCGCACTCAGAAAAAATGAACTACAAATCGCAGTATTTACCGCTAGAATTGCTGATTGATGGTCAGTGGCGCAGACTCAATCATAGCCTGAGCAGCGAGGAAGTGCAGCAACTGGGAAACTCCTTAATGACCACCCTACCTTCGGGGTGGAATAACGCCATTATTAAATAATGGCGCCATACAAGCACGACTGCTCTCTTATTTAAATAACTCGGAAAAGTCATCACTACACGATTTCACCATGATAATGGCATGCTCACGACCACCTTCCGTTTTAGGATAATAGTTTTTACGCAAATCAATTTGATGAAAACCGGACTTTTCATACAAAGCAATGGCCGCCTGATTGCTCTCACGGACTTCTAAAAACACTTGTATGGGATTGTTTTTGAGTTGCGCCAGTGATGCATCTAATAGCTGATAACCCAGCCCTTTGCCCTGCTGGCTTGGATGAATGGCCATCAACAATAAATTGGCCTCATCAAGAACAGGCTGGAGGATACAAAAGCCTACAACCTGCCCCGCCTGTTCAATCACGGTACTGTGATAAGACTGCATGGACTCTTGGAACTGTTTTAGGCTCCAAGGATGGGTTTGAACTAAATTTTCAATCTGCGCAACTTGGCTTAAGTCCGCAGCTTGCATTAAACGAATCATCTTCGTTTATCTTTCTAAAATGTGGAGGTCACAGTATAAAAAATTTGTGCTAAAAACCGAACAAAAAAAAGAGCGATTTACATCGCTCAAAGAGCCAAAACTACTTAAAACCCTAATTTTAGCTTCCACGTCTCAAGTAAAGTGTCGGTGTCGTGATGATTAGGATGAAAACCCAGTTTAAAGTACATGATCATTTCACGTACCATCCCCGTAATAATTCCTTTCGATGGACTATACGCATAGGTATAAATATCCTTCAACGCCGCCCTGTTCAGTTGTTTATCTTGCTTTAATAACCGAAACACAAAATACGACTGCACGCAGAATAAAATGGCCATGGCTGCAACCAGCGATCCTGTTCTCAGTAAATAGGATTTGACTCCCTTTCCAAAAACACCTTCAAACACATCATAAGCCACAGCTTTGTGCTCATTTTCTTCAATGGCATGCCATAACCACATGGTTTTCATCGTTTCATCGCTCATCAGCTCTTGAATGTGGTTATTGACCAACAACTGAGAGGCAATAGTTGCAGTAAAATGTTCCAACGCGGTGGTTGCTGTTAAATCCACCATCTCTTGAGTAATACCCACAGGCTTGCCGAGAAAAGCAAACACTTTACGCGTGGTTTGAATTGCACGATCCGTATAGCGATCAAGTGTTGCAACATCGTGCCCATACTTTTGTGCCGAAGCATTAAAACCTTCATGTTCTTGCGTATGCATCGCTTCTTGACCAATAAAGGCTGAAATCTCTTTTTGTAGTTCGGCATTATCTTTGATTGAGGGATGCTGTCTAACGACACGAACACTGTCGATAAAAAACATTTCACCTGCTGGAAAGAGTGCCGAAAGCGCAGTCATAAAATGGGTCAGTCCAGCTGAACCATTCATCCAATATTCAGGTACGCTTTCAAACTCAAAGTTCATCCGACGTACAGGGAAACTCGCGCCCGCACGGTTGGTGATTTTTACCTTTGCATTCATCTTTCTGCTCCTATGAATATCCTGAAGACATCCATTACTTATAGTTGTTTTCGTCTTTTTATCTTACGTGATTGGGCTCCGCCCATAAGTGCAGTTAGGGTCAGCAAAATATCAGTTTAGGACAGTTTTAAGCGTAGATTGTTAGACAATTTAGTGTTCTTAAACTTCTACGCTATTTTTAGGATGAACACTAAAACATGATGTATCTTGCCTAAAATAATCACTTTCGCAGTAAAATGAATAAATAAAAAAAGCGCCCCAAAGGAGCGCTTTTTTTTCACACAATCAGATGATTATGCAGTTACTTTAGCAACTACACCAGCACCAACTGTACGACCACCTTCACGGATCGCAAAACGTAGACCTGGGTCCATTGCGATTGGGTGGATTAATTCTACTGACATTTCTACGTTGTCACCAGGCATAACCATTTCAACGCCATCTTGTAATTTGATCGCGCCAG
>NZ_MVON01000022.1:0-48575 GCF_002018925.1 Acinetobacter sp. MF4642 | reverse complement strand
TACCACGCCAAACACCTTGTATACCTAGCTTTTGCATCAATCGAGCAACTGTACAACGTGCAATAACATAACCCTCACGTTTCAATTTTTGCCAAACTTTACGTACACCATATCGACCTGAACTTTCTTTCCAAATACGTTTGATTTGCTCTGCATGATGTAAATCATGCAGAGCACGTTTCGCTCGATGTTCTGGGTTATCAACGAGATCTAAAGCCCGATAATAGGTCGAAGCTGCAATCGGTAAAATTCTACAAATCGCTTCAACACCATATCGATCTTTATTGTTATGGATAAAATCCACCATTATTTGTGTGGGCGGTCGAGCTCCGCCTGGGCGAAAAAAGCGGCTGCTTTGCGTAGAATCTCATTGGCACGTTTTAATTCTTTAATTTCACGTTCCATTTGCTTCATTTTTTCTTGGTCAGATATCTGTTGTACTTTAATAGGATTTTGCTGATCTAAATGCTTTTGATGCCAGGCACGAAGTGTTTCAGGAGTACAACCAATCTTAGGCGCAATTGCTGTGATTGCAGCCCAAGTAGAAGGATAATCTTTTTCAGATTCAATCAATAATTGAACCGCTCTTTCTCTGATTTCAGGGGTATATTTTAATTTTGTCATCGGGATAGTCTCTCAGAATATTGACTCTCCGACAAACCCGGTACGGTTCAATTAACTCATCCTAGTGCTCTGCACAGATTGGAAAAATTCATTTAAGACTTTGTTTTATATTTTATTTCCAATTATACCTGTGCTTGCACAAAAGACACATTCTTTTATACTTCAGCTCAATTTGACAGCAACAATAAATACTACATCGTTATACCGATAATACTTTTAATCACACCGTTTTTACTTGGGGAAATTTCGATGGAAATACACAGCAACTTATATTACAAGCACGCAGATGCTCAAATCATGTCAAAATTAGACCGATTATTTCAAGAACATCGCGGCGATGCGAGTCAATTTACGGCTTTAGTCTGTGACATCAATCCAGAACATGGCGCTGAACTGGCCGAAGATATTTTAAATACCGTCGATAATATCGAGTTTGACTTAGGTCCTGAATCACTATACTCCCTCGCGGGTTATTCCATCGCACACTTTGTCCATGGTTCATCAGGTGATGAGTTCATGGAAGCGATTTTATTCTTCCTGAAAGCCTTGCTTCCAGACATCCATGCGCAAGCATGGGGTTGCGGTGATGATGATCCTTGGGAGTTTTGGTTCAAATTTGAAGGTGATGAACTGATTCGTGAAGATGATGAACCTCTAAATGACCCTGAAGAAGATGAAGAAATTAAAGCCAGTATTTATGCATGGTGGCACGCAGATCTGCCTAAAGAAATTAAAGAAGGCTTTTTAAACGAAGAGTCATAACATCCTAAGTAGCATGACTAGAGTACAAGTCTTATCACTTTGAGTCATGCTGCCAGATTCATAGGCGATTTCACTATCAACTTTTGAGCTACCAAATCGGCAGTTCTGTGGTTTGTTTGATATTTTGCAATGGAATTTCTGTTTTAATACTTTGTATATTGGGGATTTTATTTAGACGATGGATTTGAAACTGTCGATAGGCGTCTAAGTCTGCAACCACAATACGTAAAAAGAAATCACAATCCCCTGCCATTAAATGACACTCGACCACTTCAGGAACTTCACGAATCGATTCAACAAATTGGTTCACCGTTTGCGGATCCTGACTCTTTAGCCAAATGCGTGCAAACACGGTCAATCGCAGATTCACTTTAGCAGGATCTACCAAAGCCACATAAGCCCGAATAATCCCGTCTTCTTCTAGTTGTCTTACTCGTCTTAAACACGGTGAGGCAGACAGTCCAATGCGCTGAGCCAACTCATTATTTTGAAGTTTTCCGTCGGTTTGTAGTACTTGCAATATCCGCTTATCTGTTTGATCCATAAATTCCATCCTTAAAGCATAATTTTGCTCAGACTTAACCAATCACAGCATATTATTCCAAACAATCTCTATATTAAGCTAAATAAAGCAAAAAATATCTCATAAAAAACATAAACTTATTCACCTACTGCACCAAAACCTAGCACGCATAGGCGATTTAAAATGTTCTCCCTTAGAAATACGACTCAAGAACTCAATGACTCCACCGATTACGTCGAGTTTAAACGTGGTATTAAAACATCTATCCCCATGCTGCTGGGCATTATTCCTTTTGCTTTGGTCTTAGGGACACAAGCCACTCAAAAAGGCTTTAGCCATTTAGAAGTTCCATTATTTACTGGCCTGAATTTTGCGGGCGGTTCCGAGTTTGCTGTGCTCGAAGTATGGACCAATCCACCAAATTTTGTCGTTTTAATTTTCATTACGTTCCTAGTCAATAGCCGTCACTTACTCATGGGCGCAAGTCTAGTGCCCTATTTACGCCATTTGCCTAATCGACAGGTTTTCCCTGCCCTGTTTTTCATGTGTGATGAAAGTTGGGCAGCAGCCCTTGCCGATGCAGAAAAGAAGAAAAAATTCGGGTTGCAACAGGCCTTTAGCATGTCCTACTACGCAGGTATCTGTTTTGCCCTGTACTTGATGTGGGTCAGTTTTACCAGCTTAGGGGCCATTCTTGGTCCTTTGCTAGGGGATGTTCACCGTTATGGGTTTGATATGGCCTTTGCTGCAGTATTTCTGGTTTTACTACGTGGCATGTGGAAAGGATTCAGTACAGCACGCCCTTGGCTTATCAGTCTAATTAGTGCGGTCATTGCTTATTTATATTTACCGACAGGTTGGTATGTGCCAATTGGTGCGCTCTGTGGCATCGCCTCTGCTTTCTTATTTATTCAGGAGGATGAGCTATGATCCACAGCACAACACTTATCGCGATTTTATTGGTCGCAGCAACCACTTATCTGACGCGTATATTGGGCTATGTTTTGCTGAAGAATAAAACTTTAAGCAACAAACAACGAAAGATTTTGGAAGTTGTTCCAGGCTGCGTGCTGATTTCAGTGATTGCACCTTATTTTGTGAAGGACAATGTCGCAGACCTACTCGCCATTGCCATCACATTGATTGCAGCTTCACGCTTTTCACTTTTACCAACCGTTGTGATTAGTATGCTGAGCGCGGCATTATTACGTACCGTGCTCATCTAAACTGAATTTTTAGCGTTCAGGCTGTACAGCTTTAGCGAGAATATTCACCAATTCAGCGTTTTGTAGCTCAACTTTTTGTAACTTAGACGTGGTCTGCTCGATCACTTCCTGTTGCACATGCATCTTTTTTGCAAGATCTTGCATAATTTCCAAGGTCTTTTTTAAATTTTCTTCAAGTTGATGTACTTTTTCTTGCAGTTGATTCTGCTCTACGCTTGGATCGGTTTTATCTGCCTGATTTTTAAATTGAAACCAAATTAAAAATACGACAGCGACCGCCAACAGCAAAATAAATCCCCAAATTAAGATCAACATAAGCACCACTCTACATTATTTTTCATTTATAGATTCATGATAACCACAAGTCTGTATTCGGTCTATGCCTATCATCTTGTTTTCAGAGTAAAAATGCTTAAAAATAAAGACCTTTAGGTAGTTGACGCACTAAAAGATTCACACAAATCTAATAAGCGGTTTGCATAGCCCCACTCATTGTCATACCACGCAAAGACTTTGGCTTGATGCCCGACCACCATGGTTTGCGTTAAATCAACAATGAGTGAATAGGGTGAATGATTAAAATCCGAAGACACCAAAGGTTCATCCGTCACATCCATAATTTCATGATAATCTGACTTTGCCGCCTGAATCAGTACTTCATTAATTTTATGGTCGGTAATTGGTGTTTGCGAAATAAAAGTCAAATCAATTGCAGCCACGTTAATGGTTGGCACACGAATCGAATAACCATCAATACGATCAGCCATCTTAGGCATCACTTGTTTTAAAGCACCAAGGGCTGACGATGTCGTTGGGATAATGTTTTGACCTGAAGCACGGGCACGCCTTAGGTCACGATGCGCATGATCCAATACAGACTGATCGGCAGTCACTGCATGAATTTCGGTCATGAGCGCAGTATCAATTCCAAAAGCATCATCAATGACTTTAACCAAAGGCACTAAAGCCTGCGTAGTACATGACACACTGGAAATGATTTGGTCACTGACTTTAACCTCATGGTGATTCACCCCATACACAATTGCGGCATCAACTGAGTCAAAAGGTGCCGCGCCAATAATGACCCGCTTTGCACCTGCGCTGATATGCCCTGTTGCTGCTTCACGCGAGCGAAATAAACCTGTGCACTCTAGAACCACGTCTACATGAAGACTTTCCCAAGGTAAATCTTGCGGGTTTGCCTGACACAATACTTCAACTTTGAGCTGCGCTTGATCTTTAGAAAGATGTAAATAAATTCTTTCATTTTCATAACTTAAATCGACTTTTCCCGGAAAGCGCCCATGCGTGGTGTCATATTTAAATAAATGCAATAAGGTTTCTACATCTGCTACATCATTCACCGCGACGATTTCAAACTGAAAGTTCTTTGGATTTTCAAACCAAGCGCGTAGTACATTACGTCCGATTCGACCAAATCCATTTATCGCCACTCGTTGCATGACTTGCCCTTATTTATAAAATGATGAAAGATAAAGCTGGCCTATATTAATGGATTTATACAGATTTGGTTAAGCTTTCTTTTTCTATCATCCATCAGCGAAGATGATGAATATGAACCCTTAAGTCATAAATTGATCTACCTAACCACCTCGGACCAATCAACTCATTTCCACGAAATGATATAAATATCCAACAAAAACAAGCAAAATCTTAGAACTATCGAATACATAGAAATGTCATCAATTCGCCTTAAAGTGATTGGTACAACATCCTTTTTCCGTTATAATTTGGCGTTTTAAAATTTTTAAGCCAGTATCTGAAGTCAGCGTATTTAGAATAAGACTTTCTTCAGCTACTATTAGCCAAATCGAAATTATGGAGTGACTTGGTTGTGAGTACTCGTTTTATGACATCAGCTGAAATTCGCGAAGCTTTTTTAAGCTACTTTGAATCGCAAGGGCATACACGTGTCGCGTCGAGTTCTCTAGTTCCCGCCAACGACCCTACTTTGTTGTTTACCAACGCGGGTATGAACCAATTTAAAGATTGTTTCTTAGGCCTAGAAAAACGTGATTATGTACGTGCAGTGTCTTCACAAAAGTGTGTCCGTGCAGGTGGTAAACACAACGACTTAGACAATGTCGGTTATACCGCACGTCACCACACCTTCTTTGAAATGTTAGGTAACTTCTCATTTGGCGACTACTTCAAACGTGATGCAATCAAATTTGCATGGGATTTTCTCACTGGTGAAGCTTGGTTAGCACTGCCTAAAGACAAACTCTATGCAACGGTTTACCACACTGACGACGAAGCATTTGACATCTGGAACAAAGAAATTGGTTTAGATGCATCTCGTATTATTCGTATTGGCGACAACAAAGGCGGCCAATACGCATCAGATAACTTCTGGGCAATGGGTGATACAGGTCCTTGTGGTCCATGTTCTGAAATTTTCTTTGACCATGGCGACCATATTTGGGGTGGCTTACCAGGCACACCTGAAGAAGATGGCGACCGTTTCATTGAAATTTGGAACAACGTTTTCATGCAGTTTAACCGTACTGCGGATGGCGTATTACACCCTCTTCCGGCGCCTTCTGTTGATACAGGTATGGGCTTAGAGCGTATTTCTGCTGTTTTACAACACGTTAACTCAAACTACGAAATTGACCTGTTCCAACACTTACTCAAAGCAGCCGCTGAAATTATTGGTTTAGATACCGCTGCACTTGAAGCAGAAGCTAGCGAAAAAGGTACACTAATTCAATATCCTGCATCACTTAAAGTGGTTGCGGATCACGCACGTTCATGTTCATTCCTAATTGCTGATGGTGTAAACCCATCAAATGAAGGCCGTGGTTATGTACTTCGCCGTATTATTCGTCGTGCAGTACGTCATGGTAATAAGCTGGGTGCAACAGGTTCATTCTTCCATAAAATGTTGCAACCTTTAATTGAAGTGATGGGTCAAGCTTACCCAGAACTTGAAGCACAAAAGGCACGTATTGAAGCGCAATTACTGAAAGAAGAAGAGCAATTTGCTAAAACCTTAGAGCAAGGTTTGAAATTGCTTGAAGGTGAATTGGCTCAACTGAAAGGTTCAGTGATTCCCGGTGAAGTGGTGTTTAAACTGTATGATACTTACGGTTTCCCAACTGACCTGACTGCTGACATCGCTCGTGAACGTGATTTAACGATTGATGAAGCAGGCTTTGAAGTTGAAATGGCAGCTCAACGTCAACGTGCACGTGATGCAGGTAAATTCGCAATTGACTACAACTCTGTTGTTAAAGTTGAAGGCGAAACTCAGTTTGACGGCTATGACGCAACAGTTGGCGAAGGTCAAATTATCGCGATCTATAAAGATGGCGAACAAGTTGATGAAGTCGTTGAAGGTGACGAAGCCCTCATCGTACTGAACCAAACCCCGTTCTATGCAGAAAGCGGCGGTCAAATTGGTGACACGGGTATTTTCAAAAACGACACGGGTATTTTTGAAGTCCAAGACACCAAGAAATCGGGCGGCGCTTTTGTACACCAAGGTATCGTGACTGTAGGTAGCATTAAGCTTGCTCAAAATGTTGAAGCAACTGTCAAAGCAGATATCCGTGCTGCAACTGCGCGCAACCACTCTGCAACTCACCTTTTGCATGCTGCACTACGTCAAATTCTAGGTGAACACGTACAACAAAAAGGCTCACTGGTTGCGTCAGACATCTTACGTTTTGACTTTGCCAACGATCAGCCCGTTTCATTTGAACAACTTCAAGAAATTGAACGCTTAGTCAATGCTGAAGTGATTGCAAATACAGCAGTAAGTACTGAACTTCTAGACATCGAATCTGCGAAAGCAAAAGGTGCGATGATGTTGTTCGGTGAAAAGTATGGCGAAGAAGTTCGTGTACTTTCAATGGGTTCAATCATTGAAGAGAAAAACTTCTCAATCGAGCTGTGCGGTGGTATTCACGTTAAACGCACAGGCGACATTGGCTTGTTTAAAATCACTTCTGAAGGTGGTGTAGCTGCGGGTGTACGTCGTATTGAAGCGGTAACAGGTACCAAAGCCATTGAAATTACTCAAAAAGCCGACCGTGATATCAATACTATCAATGGTTTATTGAAAGCTCAAAAGGACCAAACTTTAGAAAAAGTTGAAGCCTTAGTCGACACAACATCAAGCTTGCAAAAACAGATTGAGCAACTCAATCAAAAACTTGCCAGCTTCCAAGCTGCTGAACTGCTTAGCCAAGTTCAAACGCTTGCGGGTCGTCAAACGCTGATCACGACTGTTCAAAACATGGATGCGAAATCACTTCGCAACCTACATGACGGTGTGAAATCAAAATTAGAAAATGCAGTCATCGTACTTGCTGGTGTTGAAGGTGACAAAGTTAGCCTGATCGCATCTGTAGCAAAAGACTTTACTGCTTCTATTAAAGCAGGTGACATCATCAAACATCTAGCAACTGAGCTCGGTGGTAAAGGTGGTGGCAAACCTGACTTAGCACAAGGTGGCGCGCCACTAAACGAGAAGTTTGCAACAGTGATGGCAGATTTAACTGCTTGGCTTGAAGCGAAATAAAACTTCACCTTTTGTGTAACTGACCCTGAATGATGCATTCAGGGTCATGGTTTATATGGAACAACTATGGCATTAATCGTTCAAAAATATGGCGGTACCTCTATGGGTACTCCAGAGCGCATTTTAAATGTTGCTCGTCGTGTAAAGCGTTGGCATGACCACGGCCACAAGGTTGTAGTGGTTGTATCAGCAATGAGTGGCGAAACCAATCGTCTACTTGCTTTAGCGAAAGCCATTACCGAAACCCCTGACCCACGAGAATTAGACCAAATGGTTTCTACGGGTGAACAGGTAAC
Source organism: Acinetobacter sp. MF4642 (assembly GCF_002018925.1). Taxonomy (NCBI): domain Bacteria; kingdom Pseudomonadati; phylum Pseudomonadota; class Gammaproteobacteria; order Moraxellales; family Moraxellaceae; genus Acinetobacter; species Acinetobacter sp. MF4642. The sequence goes on along the minus strand of NZ_MVON01000022.1, from coordinate 40,595 downwards.
GATTTCAATGTTAGCAATGGCGCTCAATTCTATTGGCGTTGAAGCTAAGTCACTTACGGGTCGCCAAGTCGGTATCAAAACAGACAATGCGTTTACCAAAGCACGTATCGAGTCGATTGATACTGACACCATGACTGCGCATTTAGATGCTGGTCGTGTGATCGTGGTTGCTGGTTTCCAAGGCTTTGATGCCGATGGTAACACCACCACGCTTGGCCGTGGCGGTTCAGATACTTCGGGTGTAGCACTTGCTGCGGCATTAAAAGCAGATGAATGCCAAATTTATACAGATGTAGATGGCGTTTATACGACTGACCCACGCGTTGCACCAAAAGCGAAAAAAGTAGACCGTATTTCATTTGAAGAAATGCTGGAAATGGCATCACTTGGTTCAAAAGTTCTACAAATTCGCTCGGTCGAATTTGCAGGAAAATACCAAGTGCCTTTACGCGTATTATCAAGTTTTGATAATGACGATGATGGCGCATTCGACGAAGAATTTAAAAAGAACGTCGGAACACTAATCACCACTGAGGCGGAAGACAACATGGAACAACCAATTATCTCTGGTATCGCATTTAACCGTGACGAAGCTAAACTTACGATTCTAGGTGTTCCTGATGAACCAGGTATTGCATCTAAAATTTTATCGCCAATTGGTAATGCCAACATTGAAGTGGATATGATTATCCAAAATGTTGAAGAAGATGGTACAACTGACTTCACCTTCACGGTAAACCGCGGCGAACTTGCAAAAGCAACAAAAATTCTTCAAGAAACTGCTCAAGCCATTGGTGCGCGCGAAGTTGCTACACGTGACGACATTGTTAAAGTGTCAATCGTAGGTGTTGGTATGCGTTCACACGCAGGTGTTGCAAGTAAAATGTTCACTGCCTTGGCTGATGAAGGCATCAACATTTTGATGATCTCAACTTCAGAAATCAAAATTTCTGTGATTATTGAAGAAAACTACCTAGAACTTGCTGTACGTTCTCTACACACTGCTTTCGGTTTAGACCGTGAACACGGTGAATCAAGCGCACGTGCTTAAGCAATCTTGCGAAAAACTTGTCATTGTCTGACAGTTTTTGCAAAAGACTACAAAAATCAGGAGCCACTATAGTTTTTTCTATAGTGGCTCTGTTATATTAAGCCCGAGGCTTTCTTAAATTTAGATGAATGTTATACCTAATGTCACTAGATATCTAAAAATTCAAGTGTCATGCGGTTGTATTAAACATTTGTTTAAATTTTTTTAAATACAAAAAATTATGTATTTTACTTTAGTACAACTGCAGGTTTAGCGTTTTGCAAGGAGATAAACATGCTGATTTTGACCCGACGCGTCGGTGAAACATTAATGATTGGGGATCAAGTAAGTGTTACTGTACTTGGTGTCAAAGGCAACCAAGTTCGTATTGGTGTCAATGCTCCCAAAGAAGTATCTGTACATCGTGAAGAGATTTATCAACGCATTCAGCATGAACGTGCAATGCATGAACATCTTCAACATCTTGATCAGGATTACCAGCCTGCATTTGAAGATGAAGGTTCACAGCAGAATAATTTCAATCGTTAAGATTGAAACATTCAGATATAAAGCGGCCCGATTGGCCGCTTTAAATTTTTACCCAGTCTATTTTTGCTCAAGTACCTCGATCACTTTCTTTACAGGCCCAAAACTACGACGATGCTCGTCAATGACCCCATGTTCAGCAATCGCCTCAAAATGCGCTTTGGTTGGATAACCTTTGTGTTTGGCAAAACCAAACTGAGGATATTTTCGATCCATCTCAATCATTTGATGGTCACGTGTCACTTTGGCCAAAATACTTGCTGCTGAGATTTCAGCATGTAAAGCATCCCCACCCACAATTGCCTCACAACTCATACTCAAGCCTTGTGGAATTTTATTACCATCAACCAAGACATGTTCGGGCTGTATTGCAAGCTGTTCAACCGCGCGGCGCATCGCAAGCAAAGATGCTTGTAAAATATTGATCTCATCAATTTCAGCAGCACTCGCCTCAGCAATCGCCCATGCCAATGCTTTTTCCTGAATTTCGACAAAAAGTTTTTCACGTTTTTTTTCGGTCAGTTTTTTGGAATCATTTAACCCTTGTATCGGGTTATTCGGGTCTAGAATTACCGCAGCAGCGACCACTGAACCCACTAAAGGGCCGCGCCCTGCCTCATCTGCACCTGCAATTTGCATTTTCTACTCTCATAAAAAATGGCTGATCAACAGCCATTTTAAAAACTTAACAATTTATTCGGCTTAGTTTAGCATTTCAGAGGCGCATGTGGCTGTTGTTTTTGTTGCTGCTAAAGCGCCATAGGTTGCCTTTGCTTTGGGATCAATTGCCGCCAAAGCCAACTGCTCTTTAGACAACACTTTGGGTGAGTTATCACCCACACAGCTACATACTTCACGTTTTTTCTTTTGTTTTTGGTCTTCTGATAACAGCTTACTGCCCATGATCCATGTCGGATTAGTTTCGATTTCATCCATACATTTTGCATGTGAGGCCATTTTAATAGCCGAGATTCCATCATCTGAGCTAGATAAAGGATTCGACACACACGCGGAAAGCATAAGCGAGCCAAACAAACAGAGAATTAACTTATCATTTTTCATACAGATACACCCTTTGTTGTAAAAGAAATCAGGCTTCAATTGTTATTATTCACATCAATATAAAAGATAAACGCCAAAAAGTACAAAAAAACTGCAAAGAAGCCAGGCATGTCCCCGCTTCTTTGATATATCACAACTTAATTCACCGCTTCAGCCACACATGCATTGATGGTTTTGGTTACTGCATTGCTAATAATAGTTGTACGTGCCGCAGGGTCAATGGCCGCTGTTGCCACATCGACAGCGGTAATATTTTGTGGGGCTTTTTCACTTACGCAACCACAAATTTCAGCCTGAATATCGGTTTTTTGATCAGCCGTCATAAATTTGGTTGCTGTTTTCCATGCTGGTAGATTATTCAACTCAGTCGTACATTTTGCATTAATGGCAATTTTAAGCGCTGCTGTACCCAGTTGTTGCGTGGTGGTCGTCGTATTGGTCGTTGCCATATCAGTCGTTGTACAAGCCGAAAGGATCAAAGCCAAAGGAGCAAGCACTGCAATCATTTTTTTCACGGATATATCCATTTATAACAGTTAAAGTGCGCGTATTTTGCCAAATCTTTGCTAGTTACGGAAACACTATTTCCATGCCATTTTAATATCTTTCGCTTATTGCACAGTTTTAGATCAGTCATGCGTCACTGGTCTGTACAGCGTTGCAGAATATCAACGCTATATTGCATCTACTACATTTTTGACCTATCTATAGTTCTATAAAATAGCGCAACATAAAAATGGATGTGAATCTAATGAACTCGGCAAATACCCATTACACGCGTACCGCTCAAATTCTGCATTGGCTCATGGCAATTATCTTTATTGCTGCTTGGCTGATTGGGTTTTATAGCGGAAACTTCCTCAGTTATGATGCTGATGGTAGCTTTAAAGGGGATGTCATTACCTTACATAAGAACATTGCAACCACGATTATCTTTCTGGTGGTGATTCGTATCTTTTGGCGTTATACCCACCCCGCACCCAAACTTCCAGACAGCATGTCACCGTTAATGCAAAAAATGGCCCACCTCGGTCATTTGGCTTTATATTTCATTTTGTTGGCTTTGCCCATTACTGGCTGTTTATTTAGCTGGAGTGCTGGGCATCCTGCACCAGTGTTGTACCTTTTTGAAATTCCTCGTTTAGTACAAGACAATCCTGAATTACTCGCGATTGTGAAACCTTTACATATCTGGATTTCATGGGCAGCAGGATTGCTCTTGGTCGGTCATATTGCCGCAGCTTTGAAACACCACTTTATCGATAAAGATAATGTGTTAAATAGCATGACCAAACAAGCAAAGTAAGACCAAGTTGAATCAGCCTAAAAGCATCAATGTGTTCCTTTTAGGACTTCATCTACCACACATCCTTTCAGCGTATTCAACACACCCTGTTGTACCACTTGTTTTTTGACTTGTTCATCAACCACTGCACGTAACAAGGTTGTCGCAGGAATATCCTTTAGTGCATTTTCACCCACGCAACCACAGATTTGCGTTTGCAGCTGATTCTTTTTATCTTCACCAATCAATGCTGTACTGACTTTCCACAGCCTTGTCGCTTCAAGCTCAATACCGCACTGATACACCACCACTGGCTTTAATAGCTTTTGAGTTAACTCAGTATCCGTTTTGAGCAAATAAACTGCAAAAAGTGCAAAAATAACCACAAGCAATCCAATGATTTTTTTCATATCGACCTCACATAAAAAAGACAGAGCGAACTCTGTCTTTAAAAGGACATCAGATTAAGCAATGGCTGCAATTTCAGCCGCCCATTTTTGCTTGTCTTCTGCCGAAATAAACGACGCTTCAAAAGAGTTTAACGCCAATTGTTTTAGCTCAGCTGCTGTTAAATCTAACGCATCTGTAATAGCAATAAAGTTATCATTCATATAACCACCAAAGTACGATGGATCATCTGAATTTACCGTCACTTGCACACCTTGTTGCAACAAACGGCGGATATTGTGCTGTGCCATATCTTCAACGACACATAACTTTAAGTTACTGAGTGGACAAACTGTCAGTGGCATTTTCTCCGCGATCAAACGCTGCATTAATACAGGATCTTCTTCAGAACGCACACCGTGGTCAATACGATTCACTTTAAGCAAATCTAAAGCTTCCCACACATATTCTGCTGGACCTTCTTCACCCGCATGCGCAACCACTAAAAAGCCTGCTTCACGTGCTTTAGCAAAGACACGTTCAAACTTTGAAGGAGGATGTCCAACTTCGCTTGAGTCCAAGCCTACACCAATGATTTGATCTTTATACGGCAATGCCTGTGCTAAAGTTTCAAGGGCTGCTTCTTCACTTAAATGACGCAAGAAACACATAATCAAATGCGAACTAATGCCAAATTTTGCCTTGGCATCATCACATGCACGTTGCAGACCATTAATCACTGTTTCAAAAGCAATACCGCGGTCTGTATGCGTTTGTGGATCAAAAAACATTTCGGTATGCACTACACGGTCTTCGGCACATTTTTCAAAATACGCCCAAGCCAAGTCGTAGAAATCTTGCTCATGAATCAGTACATTTGCACCTGCATAATAGATGTCTAAAAATGATTGCAAATTGTGAAAATTATAAGCCTGTTTTACTTCTTCAACCGACTTATAAGGAATGTCTATTTGATTACGCTGTGCGATTGCAAACATGAGTTCTGGCTCAAATGTCCCTTCAATATGCACATGCAATTCAGCTTTTGGTAAAGCACGAATGAGCTCCAATTGACTCATATCTTTTCCTCTTTAAAAATAAAAAAGGGCGTAAACTGAGTTTACACCCTTATCACTATTTGATGAATTAGCCACCAAATAACGCGAATTTTAATGCCCAAAGCACAGCTACAATCCACACCATGTACGGTACAGTCGCCGCTTTACCGGTGAACAATTTAACCAATGCATAGCTAATAAAGCCCATCGCAATACCATCTGCAATTGAGTAGGTAAATGGCATAAATACAATGGTTAAGAACGCAGGAACGGCTTCAGTAATATCATCCCAATCAATATGGGTAATCCCCTGAATCATCAACACGCCAACAAATAACAATGCTGGAGCTGTTGCAAAACCAGGTACAGATTGAGCTAAGGGTGCTAAAAACAAACATAAGATAAATAACACACCGACCACAACTGCGGTTAAACCTGTACGGCCACCAGCAGCAACACCCGCAGACGACTCAATATATGGTGTCGTCGAAGATGTACCTAATGCTGCACCTGCAACAATTGCGGTTGAGTCTGCAAATAATGCTTTTTTCAAACGTGGAAGCTTGCCATCTTTCAGTAAGCCTGCACGGTGTGACACGCCAACCAATGTACCTGTTGAGTCAAATAAATCGACCAAGAAAAATACAAAGATGACACCCACTAAGCTTGCCGTAAATAGACCTTCAAAGTCCATTTGCATGAATGTTGGAGCAATTGATGGAATCTCACCAACAACACCTTTGAACTCGCTTAAGCCCATTGCTGTTGAAATTGCAGTTAAAGCCAAGATGCTGATAATGATGGCACCACGCACTTTAAAGTGATGCAGTACAACCACCATCAAGAAGCCAAATAAAGCCAAAAGAACCGTCGGTTGCTTTAAGTCGCCCAATCCAACCAAAGTCGCTGGATTGTCCACAATAACGCCTGCATTTTTTAAAGCAATCAACGCAAGGAATAAACCAATTCCACCGCCAATCGCAAGCTTAAGCGACATTGGGATTGCATTCACAATGGCTTCACGGATCTTAAACATACTGATCGCAATGAACACCAAACCTGATACAAACACTGCAGCTAAAGCAGTCTGCCAAGGCACACCCATACCCATACACACCGAATAGGTAAAGTAAGCGTTTAAGCCCATACCCGGTGCTAATGCAATTGGATAATTTGCAACAATACCCATAACCAAACAGCCAATTGCGGCTGCAAGACAAGTCGCTACAAAGACAGCACCATGATCCATCCCCGTTTCGGATAAAATCATTGGATTCACAATAATGATGTAACACATGGTTAAGAATGTGGTTACACCTGCAAGAAGCTCTGTACGAAAACTGGTTTTATTTTCACTCAGTTTGAACATACGCTCGAGCATATTTTCTGAAGATGGATTAGGAGTCGTCATGACCTAGCCCCTGTAAATAAACTTTTAAAACTGTATAACTGCCAAAAAATTTCGACACTCAGTACGATGAAAATCTGATTAAATTTCTGGAAGTTAAAGCAATGAATATGCCAAATTTCCTCAATTCAGGAAAAGTTTATTTAGCCATGAATGGTTCAAACGCAGGGTCGAACCATATATACCTAAACAAAAAAGCCGCATAAACCGTATGCAGCTTTCAACAAAAACGTCATTTTAGACTCAAAATCTAAAATTCAATATATCTTGGCGCGAATTATAACACACTGATTTTTAATTGTTTTAAATTTATTTTTAATTAAAATTCAACATGATAAGTCATTTACACATGATTTTATTCTATCTTAAGCGTCAAAGTACTTTAATAGAGACCTGCTCGATTATTGCTTCAGCATCACTTTGAAGCGGGCTACTGACTTTTTCAGGCACGACCTTTGCCTTTGAGAGAGGACTCAACTTTTGCACTTTAGGCTCAACACTGTTCATGAGTTGATTCAACTGTTGCTGTTTTTTCGTTTCTGTATCCTGAAAAACAGCAAACCCAAGCAAACAAACAGCAGCTACAAAAATAGGGATTAGAATTTTTTTCATGACATTCACAATATCCACAACTGCACTAGCATGATTACAAATCATAACAAATAATACAAAGTGCAACACATTTATCAGATAAAAAGCATCTTCACACTTTATAGTTTTTTCTGATTTAATTATTTCAATAACATAAGATTAAGTTAAACGAGTGAGAAAAGAATATGATTAAAGTGCTCAATTTTGTAATATTTTATATTTCAAAAAATTACAGTTGATTAACCTTTTATGAACATAATTTGGTTTAGACAAGATCTTCGCATACACGACCATGCTGCACTTTGGCATGCAAGCCAACATGGACCTATGCTAGCTTTAGTAATCCTATCCCCACAACAGTGGCTATTACATCATGACGCGGCTGTAAAAATTGATTTATATGTCAGACAATTGCACGATTTAAAACAAAACCTTGCTAACCTGAATATTCCTTTGCTCATTCTAAATATTCCACTGTGGCAAGATATTCCACTTCAGCTTTCATCTTTGTGTCATACACTGCAAGTACAAAAAATCTTTGCAAATATCGAAATGGGCGTGAATGAGCTTAAGCGGGATGCCGAAGTTCAACAATGCTTAAATCAGCAACACATTGAATTTACGCTCTTCCAAGATCGAACCCTCTTTCCCTTAAACAGTATTCGTAACCAATCTGGTAAGCCCTATCAAGTCTTTGGCGCTTTTAAAAAAACCTGTTATGAGCGCTTAAATATTGGCTTACCGCAGTGTTACCCTCTCCCTTCTGCACAGCAACCTATACAGCTTCCTGCCGATTTAAATACAGCCATTCCACACATTGAATCACTGATTGATGTGAATACGAATGAGTTAAATCAAATTAAAGCCTATTGGCCTGAAACGGAAATATATGCGCTTTCAGTGCTCGATGATTTTATTGATCACAAAGTTAGTGACTATCAAAAAGAGAGAGACTTTCCATTTTTAAATAGCACCAGTCAACTTTCAACTTATTTAAATCTCGGGATCGTATCGATTCGACAGTGTCTCAATGCCCTGTTTCGTGCTCAACACTGCCAATTTATGATTGATAACACAGGTCAGCAGACTTGGTTAGATGAATTACTTTGGCGAGAGTTTTATCAGCATATTTTATTTGATTTTCCGCATGTCTCTAAACACCTGCCATTTAAAACCAACACACAGCGTATTGTTTGGCGAGATTCGCCTGAAGATTTAAACGCGTGGCAACAAGGTCGTACTGGTATTCCAATTGTGGATGCAGGCATGCGACAACTACTTGCGACAGGCTGGATGCATAATCGAGTTCGTATGATTGTCGCAATGTTCTTAACTAAAAACTTGTTGATTGATTGGCGTCTGGGCGAGCAATGGTTTATGCAACATTTGGCTGATGGTGACTTAGCTGCCAATAATGGCGGATGGCAGTGGTGTGCCTCCACGGGCACCGATGCTGTGCCTTATTTCCGAGTCTTTAACCCTGTGAGCCAATCTCAGAAATTTGATAGCAATGGTGACTATATTCGACAGTGGCTACCAGAGCTTGCACATTTAAATGCCAAAAGCATTCATGAGCCTTATGCGAAGCAGCAGAATATGGAATTGGACTATCCCCGACCAATCGTCGATTTAAAATCGAGTCGTATTCGTGCCATTGAAGCATTTAAAGGGCTTTAATCACCCAAAGCTTGGGCTAAGTTCTGCTTAGCCAGACGCTCATAGCGCTTTTGGAAAAATGGCGTCTGGTACAGTAGCTGCTTTTCTAAAAAGTGCTTTAACACTTGCTGACGCTTCTTCACATAAAGTGAGGGCTCAACCCAAGCATATTCTTGCTGAATTTGGCGTTCATATTCAGCAAAACGCATAGGATCGCTGGCTAAAATAGCTAGATCAATATCCAATAGATAAGCCAAATCAGTGTCAGCTGTCGGTGCATGTGCTTTGGTTGCCAAAATCCATGCATAGATCTTTGCAATTTGCTCAGCTCCAAGCACATTTTCAAGCATCCGTTGCATATAATCGGCGCTTTGCTGCTCATTGTCATGTGCTTGCGGGTTATAAATGACATCATGAAACCAAATGGCCAACTCAACAGATATAGTATCGTCTAAGTAGGTTTTGATCTGATGAAAATGCTCTAAACATTCAACAATATGTTGAATGCTATGATAATGCCGCTGTACTTCACTGTAGGCGTCATACAGCGAGGCATGGAACTTTTGAGTAGTATCGTCGTCCAAACTCAATTGCTTTGCGGTGAGCGCCCAATAGTCCTGAAACTGTTTTGTATACTGCACCATTGGAATGACCATGCATTATGCTGCCTGTTCATCTCGTTTAAAGACCAACTCACCTTTTAATGAGCTGTTGGTATCAAAGTAATAACCATCTGTTTGAAATGATTTTAACCCTTCAATTTGATCAATTTGGTTTTCAATCATATAACGCGCCATCAAACCACGTGCTTTTTTGGCATAGAAACTAATGACTTTATATTTGCCATTTTTCTGATCTAAAAACACAGGCTTAATAATTTCTGCTTGAATTTTGCTTTCTTTTACAGATTTATAGTATTCATCCGAAGCAATATTCAGCAAAATTTTAGAACCTGCCTGTTCTAAATCTTGGTTAATTAAATCGGTAATGTGATTGCCCCAAAACTCATACAGATTATGTCCGTGTGGGTTAGCCAGCTTGGTTCCCATCTCTAAACGATACGGCATCATCAAGTCCAGTGGACGTAGCAAACCATATAACCCAGAGAGCATTCTTAAATGTTGCTGTGCATATTCAATGTTCGACTCTGACAAATGATAAGCATCTAAACCAGTATAAACATCGCCCTTAAAAGCAAACATAGCTTGTCGCGCATTGGCAAAGCTGAATTCTGGCTGCCAATCGCGAAAACGATCGACGTTTAAGGTGGCAATTTTTTCACTGACACTCATTAAGCTTGCAATTTCACTTGCCGACAGTTTGCGACTAACTTCGATCAATTCTTGGGAATGTTGCAGCAATCTGGGTTGTGTATACGCATCGGTAGGTAAAGCAGTTTGGTAATCTAAAGTTTTGGCAGGAGAAACAAGGGCAAGCATAGATAACCTGATTAAAAAACAATTAAACAGACTATATCAGTAGACTTATTTTATTGCCAATCTGTGTTTTTAATAAGCATAAACGGTTAAACTAGCCCATTCTCCTGTTATATGTATCGATTCTCTATGTCTGAGCAGATGTTCATTCAAGGTCCAGTTGGGCAAATTGAAGTTTTTGTAGATTATCCACAGGGTGAAGTGAAAGGATTCGCGGTAGTTACTCACCCCCATCCACTCCAAGGTGGTACGCCTCAACACAAGGTTCCTGCATTGCTTGCGCAAATGTTCTTAGAACGTGGTTGCATTGTGTACCGTCCAAGTTTCCGTGGCTCAGGTCAAAGTGTTGGTCTACACGACGAAGGTCATGGCGAAACTGATGATGTTCTTGAAGTGATTAAGCATGCTCGTGCAGCACATACAACTTTACCCTTCTATGCAGGTGGTTTTAGTTTTGGTGCGCATGTCATGGCAAAATGCTATGACGCTTTACAAGAAGAAATTCGACCAAAACAAACCATTTTATGTGGTCTACCAACGGCAACGGTCGCAGGTGTACGCCACTATGTAACGCCACAACTTAAAGGTGACATCTTATTCATCCATGGCGAAGCCGATGAAGTTACCTTACTGTCTGACATGATTACATGGGCTAAACCGCAGCGCCATTTAGTGACTGTACTACCTGGTGCAAACCATTTCTTTACCGGTTACTTAAAACAGTTACGTATTGCGATTACACGTTTCTTGTGGATTTAACGCATCACTCAGTTCAAGAAAGAAATGGCTGTCTAACATTAGCCCCTTTCTTTCTTGAACTTTTTATTTTTAATCTAGATGTATCTCTTTTTCTATTCCAACGCTTAATAAGCCATTTCCAGCAGCTTCATTAGTCGTCCCTTATATCTCTTCTGTTCCCAAAATAATTTTAAGCTTCCTTTTGAGCGCCAAACTCAATCGGCACTATCTCTCTCAAATGTCTGTTTTAAAAATAAGTGAGAGTTGAATCCTGCTAATGGTACTTTATGCAACAATCTACGCTTGAACTTGATATATTCTGCACATCATTATTCAAATAATAAACTATACAATCAACATCTTAGCTCGAGAGAGCTATTCATTTAAATAATTTTTAAAATATTCAGGGATTTTATGAAAACAATTCTCGGGGCAGTTTTAGTCACTATAGCCACCACATCAGCCTGTGCTCAGGACATTATAGGAACTTGGCGTTATATCGATGATAAAACTGGAGAACCCAAAGGTCTGGTGAAAATTGAAAAGCAAGCCAATGGGACTTATGCTGGAACTGCACTGAAAGCAACACCTCGTCCAGGTTATACAGCAAAAGAGTTCTGTACCAACTGCCCTGCACCCTACACCGATAAGCCTATTATTGGCATGCAAGTGATTACAGGTTTAAAAACTGAGAATAATATTAATTATACGCATGGCAAAATCATTGATCCCGTTTCAGGCAAGCTGTATAGCCTAAAAGGCAAAATTAGCCCAAATGGGAAAAAACTATTCTTAAGAGGATATTTAGGCGTTTCTGCTGTGGGACGTAGCCAAACTTGGTTACGTGTGGAATAAGTTTACAGTACGTCCTGTTATAGGCGCGTTGACCCATCAAAATATTAAACGTGTTCTGTCCTAAAAAATGCTGAATTGTGAAAAACCAATTCAGCATTTTTTATCTATTCAATTAGCCTTTCCATTCAAACTCAGTAAAACTTTTATCAGTTTTTAGTGTATTTTCAACTGCTTGTGCAAGTTGGTTCAACAAGCTTCGTTCAACAATTCGGTCTAACCAGTCTTGCTCTTCATCTGGATAAGAGGCAATTTCGCACACCAGATTTCCTTCACCGTCATGACCTTGGCACGTAATAGACAGTGGCAAAGTATGATTATCGACACTCACAGCCACCTGATCACCACTTTGTGGCAAAGTTTCAAAACCAAATTGACCTAACTTTTGAACCAGTAGGTCTTGTACCTGCTTCTGTACCACACCGCTTTCATTTACATCCTGCTGCTGTCCATGCTGTGCTGTAAATTGTAATTTTCTCATTGATCATCCCAAAGGCTTTTTTGTTATATGGGTTTAGCATAATGGCTTAACACAAAACAGCCAAGCAAAAGCTTGGCTGTTCTCACACAAAATATCTAAGCTTTAGTCTTATTCAGTGACTTGAATCGCTAAACCAGCTTGATTGCTTAATTGCGTAAAGGTCGGGAAACTGGTTGCAACCGTTTCAGTACCAATGATTTTAATTTCACCAGAGGTGCGTAAGCCGGCCATTGAGAAACTCATTGCAATACGGTGATCATGATGTGATTCAATTTCGCCACCAGTGAAAATCGCACCCCACTCGCCCGAATGACCTTTACCTTCGATGATGATGCCATCGTCAGTCGGTGTACAATCGATACCCATGGTTTTTAAACCATCTGCCATCACTTGAATACGGTCTGACTCTTTTACTCTCAGTTCAGCAGCACCCGTTAATACGGTTTGCCCTTCTGCACAGGCAGCCGCAATAAATAATGCAGGAAATTCATCAATCGCCAATGGCACTTGATCTTCAGGCATATGAATACCTTTGAGTGTACGTGTACCTTGAATACGAATGTCTGCAATCGGCTCTCCGCCTGCAATACGTTCATTTTCAACGGTAATGTTCGCACCCATTTGCTTCAAAATCTCGATCACACCTGTACGCGTTGGGTTAATGCCCACTGCTTCTAAAGTCACGTCTGAACCTTCAGTAATCGCAGCACCCACCATAAAGAAAGCAGCCGATGAAATATCTGATGGCACTTGAATCTCTGTACCGACTAACTTACCGCCACCTTGCAGTGAAATACGGTTGCCCTCTGTTTTCACATCATAACCAAATGCACGTAGCATACGTTCAGTATGGTCACGCGTAGGTTCTGGTTCTGTGACTGATGTTTCACCTGCTGCCCACAAACCTGCCAATAAAATCCCAGATTTCACCTGCGCAGATGCCATTGGCAAGTCATAGTGAATGCCTTGTAAAGCTTGGTTTCCAGTGATCGAAACAGGAGGTGTACCACGCTCACCTGTGGTTTGAATCTGTGCACCCATTTCACGTAACGGTTTAGCAATACGTTCCATTGGACGCTTCGACAGTGATGCATCACCCGTCATGACAGAGTCAAATTTTTGTGCAGAAAGCATCCCTGAAAGCAGACGCATTGAAGTCCCTGAGTTACCCATGTAAAGCGCACTTGCTGGCGCTTTTAGGCCATTTACGCCCACACCATGAATCGTCACTTCACCATTTTTAGGACCTTCAATGCTCACGCCCATATCACGGAAGGCTTGTAAGGTTGCTAACGCATCTTCACCTTCCAAGAAACCTGTCACATGCGTCGTTCCTTCCGCAATTGCACCAAACATGATTGAACGGTGTGACACAGATTTATCGCCTGGCACGCTAAACTTACCTTGGAAACTTTTTTTACCCGGTAATATGGTGAATTGCTGTGTCGTCACTTTATTGTTCTCCATGAAAGGTTTTTGAGCGAGCATATGATTAAAATGCTGGCGTGCTGCTTGCGCATGTCCAAGCAAGCCCATTAAAGCATGTGAATCTTCATCTTCAATGAGTTTACGAATCGTTGCCAGTTGGTTTTCAAAACCATCTACGGCATTTAAAATGGCTTTTTTATTGGCAAAAAAGATGTCATGCCACATTTGTGGGTCACTTGCCGCAATTCGAGAAAAATCGCGGAATCCCCCCGCAGCATAGCGGAAAATGTCTAAATTATCTTCACGGTTTGCCAGTTGTTCAACTAAGTTAAAAGCCATCAAATGCGGAAGATGACTGGTATGCGCCAAGACTTCATCATGCTTGGCCACATCCATACAAATCACTTCTGCTTTCGCAGCTTGCCACAGTTGGATCAGTTTCTCTACGGCCCAATCAGCACTGGTCGGTAACGGTGTCAAAATCACTTTATGATTTGCAAATAAATCGACCTTACCCGCATGCACACCCGTGTGTTCTGCACCCGCAATGGGATGCCCCGGTACAAAGCCAGCAGGCAATGCTTCACCATACACAGCTTTGGCCGCATCGACCACATTACCTTTGGTACTACCCACATCGGTAATAATCGTATGTTCTTGCAAATATGGTTTGATGGTTTCCAAGACTTTTTGCGTTGCACGAACAGGCAAGGCTAAAACCACCAAGTCCGCACCTTGAACCGCCTGCACAGGATCGCTATACCCCTGTTGGATTAAGCCCAAAGCTTTGGCATCCTGTAAGGTTTTTTCCGAACGTGTAGAGGCTACAATGTTTTGGGTTAAACCTTCAGCAATCATCACCCGTGCGAGACTCGAACCAATCAGTCCAAGACCAATAAATGCAACTTTTTCAAACAGTGGCGCAGACATAATTTAAGCGTTCGCCTCTAAACCTAGTACGTTGGCCAAAGCCGTTAAAAATTTCGTATTTTCAGCTTCAGTTCCAATCGATACTCGTAAATGATTGGCGATGCCCACAGGACGAACAATCACCCCTTCTTTTAATAAAGCATTAAAAGTTTGTGCAGGATCGGCTTGTATATCGACCAAAATAAAGTTGGCACGAGAAGGCTCATAGTTTAGGCCTAGCGCTTTAAACCCTGTTTCAAGTTGCACCATGCCCGCTTTATTGACCACACGTGATTTCTTAATAAAATCTTCATCTTTCAGTGCAGCAACTGCTGCCACCATGGCTAAATGGTTGACGTTAAACGGCTGACGAATACGATTTAAGAAGTCTGTCACTTCTACCGATGCCAAAGCAAAGCCAACACGTAATGCCGCTAAACCAAAGCACTTCGACATGGTACGGCTAACAATCAGGTTTGAATACTGTGCTAAAAACTTTAAGCTATTAAAGTTTTCTGGGAAATATTCCACATAAGCTTCATCTAAAACCACGATCACATGACTCGGTACTTTTTGCATGAAGCGCTCAAATTCGGCCTCTTCAAACCAAGTTCCTGTCGGATTATTGGGATTTGCAATAAACACCAATTTGGTATTGTCTTTAATTGCCGCCGCCATCGCGTCAAGGTCATGCGAAAAACCTTGAGCAGGTACCTCAATCGCTTCAGCATTGATGGCTTGCGTGACCAAAGCATAAACTGCAAATGCGGGTTGGCTATACACTACCGAGTCTTTATCTGAAACAAATGCACGGGCAAAAATTTCAAGTAGATCGTTTGAGCCATTGCCTAAAGTAATACAATCATGTGCTACACCAAACTGCGTATGAACTTGATCCTTCAAGATAAAACCACCACCGTCTGGATATCGTCCAATTTCCGCCAATTCAGCAGCAACTGCTTCTTTTACTTTGTCCGAACAACCCAAAGGGTTTTCATTTGAAGCAAGCTTAACAATATCGGTCATTCCCAATTCACGCTCTAATTCGCTGATTGGCTTACCTGGTTGATATGGTTTTAACTTCGCAATACCTTCATTGGCTGGAGCAAACGACATGTGACCTTTCCATTCTTACAAGTGGTGTACATGGTTGAGTTTGGAGTAAACCCAACCACCTTAGAGATTACAGTACTGCAATCGGGTATGAACCCAATACTCGAACTTCTTTCACAAGTGGACGAATCTCTTCAATCGCCGCTTTAACATTGTCTTGTTCCACATGACCTTCTAAGTCGATGAAGAAAACATAAGCCCATTTTTCAGGCAGTGCTGGACGCGTTTCGATACTGGTCAAACTAATGTTGTGCTTTGCAAATGGTGCAAGGATTTCCAATAATGCACCTGCACGATCATGTGCAGAAATCAGCAATGACGTTTTATCATTACCGCTTTGCGGGATTCTTTCACGACCAATCACCAAGAAACGTGTAGTGTTCTCAGGATTATCTTCAATATTGCTGTGTAAAATTTCTAAGTCATAAATACTTGCTGCAACATCAGATGCAATAGCAGCCGAATGCCATTCAGTACGAATACGACGTGCCGCTTCAGCATTCGAGCTTAAAGCAACACGTTCCACACCTGGATAGTGTGCGTCCAACCATGCACGGCACTGCGCCAAAGTTTGCTGATGCGCATAAATTTGTTTAATGCTGTCTTTACGCGTGTTTTCAGACACAAGAAACTGGTGATGAATACGCAATTCAACTTCACCAATCACATTTAAGTGTGAGGCTTTAAAACAATCCAAAGTATGATTGACCACACCTTCTGATGAATTTTCTACCGGCACCAAACCATAGTGGGCACTGCCTGCTTCCACTTCACGGAACACTTCATCAATCGTCGGTAAGGGACGAACCACAGCATCATGTCCAAAGTGCTTCAACACCGCAGAGTGCGTATACGTACCGACAGGGCCTAAGAATGCAATACTTTGCGGTGCTTCTAGAGCCAAACATGCAGACATGATTTCACGGAACAAACGTGCCATGGTCACATCAGACAAAGGGCCTTCATTACGCTCCATAACATTCCGTAAAACTTGCGCTTCACGTTCTGGACGGTAAAACATTGGATTCTCTTCAGAAGCAAATTTTGCTTTTGCAACAGCTTCCGCCAGTTTCGCTCGACGGTTAATAAGCTGTTGAATCTGTTGATCAACAGAGTCGATATCCTGACGGATTTGATTAAGGTCAAGAGAAGTCGTTGTGTTTTGATCGTCTTGGATCATTGTTATGTCGCCCTTCATATACATTGTGCAAACAGTATAACAATAGTTAGCTTTGAAATCTTGCGCAATAAGACTTTGCATGTTTCAGTGCTAAAAACATACAGTTGATTTAATCATCAAGTTTATCAATAAACTGCCCCAATAATAGACATCAATAAAACCACTGAGCCCGACCCATTTCCTTCTCGCCGTTATGCATATAACATCGCTCAACAAAAACACTAAGACGATGCTATTTGGGTCTTAACTCAGCACTTTTAAAGCTGCGTCTAGGCTTTGAAAAATTTTGCTACACCTTCACAAAAATCACCATTCATCCGTATTTCAGTGCGTTAGAATATCTTTTAAAATATGCTTTACTTAAGTTGACGTATTCATAACAAAGAGAGTATGCAGCAGTAGCGATTGCTCTATAGTCTCAATAAAACAAAACAATAATGAACTGTAGGTACTGTCATGCACAAAAAAATTGCAGTCTTGGTCACCTATGACTTTGAGGATGCCGAATATGCTGAACCCGTAGAAGCATTTCGAGCAGCTCGGCATAGTATTATTAACCTTGAAAGTCAGGCTGGAAAAATCATTTATGGCAAAAAGCGTAAAGCCTTTGTCACCATCGACCAAAGTATCGATGATGCCTCCGTGCATGATTTCGATGCCTTACTCATCCCGGGCGGTTTTTCGCCAGACAACCTGTGCCAAGATGAACGCTATATCTTATTTGTCAGGCACTTTGCAAACACGCAAAAACCCATTTTATGCAGTGCAGACGCTCCGCAAATTTTAATGCATGCTGGCGTTGTGAAAGGTAGACGCATGACGTGTATCCATCACCTTCATCAGGACTTAAAAGATGCAGGTGCCGTGCTATATGACACAGGTGTTGTGAATGACAATAATTTATACATTTCATCACAAACCCAATATGATCTCCCCGCCTTTATACAAGAAAGTTTATTGGTACTGAACCGATAAAAAAAGAGCCTACTTGAGGCTCTTTTTAGACACATGTTTATATCAACATCTAAGGCTTAGCGGCCAAGTAAGCTACGTGCGACAATTTCTTTCATAATTTCATTGGTCCCGCCGTAGATGCGTTGAATACGTGCATCGACAAAGAAACGTGAAATTGGATATTCACTCATATAGCCATAGCCACCAAAGAGCTGCAATAAATTATCTGCCACCTTCATTTGCATATCTGTTGAAAAGCTTTTTAGCGCAGCTGCGGTTTCGACATCCAGCTTACCTTGCATATAAAGCTCAACGTTTTGATTATAAAAAGCAGCTGTGGCTTGTTCATCAATCTTGGCTTGAGCCAAAACAAAACGTGTATTTTGGAACTGCGAAATATGTTGACCAAAGGCTTGACGCTCTTTGACGTATTGGATAGTGACATCTATCGAACCACGAATTGCCCCTATAGCCGTTGCTGCAATTGCTGTACGCTCTCGTGGTAGCTCTTGCATCAAATAAGCAAAACCTTGACCTGCTTGTCCCAATAACTGGTCTTTTGGCACTTTAACATTGTCATAAAACAGCTCAGAAGTGTCTTGCGAATGTAGCCCAATTTTGTCGAGGTTGGTGCCTTTTTTAAACCCGTCTAAGTGGGTATCGACCAACATCAATGAAACACCTTTTGCGCGGGCTTGCGGATCAGTTTTCACCGCTAATACCACAAGGTCGGCATGCTGCCCATTGGAAATAAAGGTTTTAGAGCCATTTAAAATATAATGCTCCCCTTGCAAAATGGCATTACTTCGCATGGCTTGTAAGTCTGAACCCGCACCTGGTTCCGTCATTCCAATTGCACCGACCACTTCACCTGACACCATTTTCGGTAACCAGTACTGCTTCTGCGCTTCCGTTCCAATGTGCAAAATATAAGGCGCAGCAATTTCGGAGTGACAAGAAATCCCTGTCGATAAAGCACTAAAACCTGCACGTGCCGACTCTTCCACCAACATCAGTGAATAATGCGTTGGAACACCGTAACCACCGTATTCCTCTGGAACATCGACACATAAGAAGCCATTTTCACCCAAGGCATTCCAGACTGAGCGCGGCATTAATCCTTCTCGTTCCCACTGTTCATAGTTTGGTGCAATGTGTTCATTCATAAAACGGCGAAAGTTATCGCGAAATAGTTCTAAGTCTGCATCGTAATTCAACATGTTTCTTCCTTGTAGTGACGTTGTTTTATTATTCAGTTCACATGCTAGCCATTTTTAACGCAACTGTCATGACCGCATCAGGCCATTTTTTTATGCCAAAAAAAGGAAGCCCTTAGGCTTCCTGTTTAAGATGAACTGAAATTATGCGTGAGCATTTTCTTCAACAGCCATTTGGCGATCTACTTCTTCTGGATTTGCAAGTGCGAAGTTTAATTTTTCTTGGTCTAACTGACCCACCCATTTCGCAACAACAATCGTTGCCAATGAGTTACCCACCAAGTTGGTTAAGGCACGTGCTTCAGACATGAAACGGTCAATACCTAAGATGAGTGCAAGACCCGCCACTGGAATATGACCAACGGCTGACAAAGTCGCTGCCATCACAATAAAGCCCGAACCTGTTACACCCGCAGCACCTTTCGATGAAATCAATAACACACCCAATAAAGTCACTTGGTGCATAAGATCCAGCTGAGTATTGGTCGCTTGTGCAATGAAGATCGCTGCCATTGTCAGGTAGATTGAGGTACCGTCTAAGTTAAATGAATAACCTGTTGGAATAACCAAACCAACCACTGACTTTTCACAACCTGCAATTTCAAGCTTTTTCAGCATACGCGGTAGAACCGACTCTGAAGATGAGGTACCCAGTACGATCAACAACTCTTCGCGAATCATACGAATCATTTTCAAAATACTGAAGCCACAAAGACGTGAAATAGTACCTAGAACCAAGAAAATGAAAAGTAAACAAGTAATGTAGAAACAGATAATCAACTGAGCCAGTTGCGCCAAGCTACCAATACCATATTTACCGATGGTATATGCCATTGCACCAAAAGCACCAATTGGAGCAAGTTTCATGATCATGTTTACAATGTTAAAGAACACATGCGAAATTTGATCGATGAACTTCAGTACAGGTTTACCTGCATCACCCAACTTGTGTAATGCAAAACCAAACATCAAGGCAAAGAGCAGCACTTGCAGGATTTCACCTTCAGCAAATGCACCAACCACAGTGTTTGGAATAATATGCATAAAGAAGTCGACAGTCGATTGCTGCTGACCAGATTCAACAAACTTTGAGATACCAGAAGTATCTAATGTTGAAGGGTCAACGTTCATGCCCACACCTGGCTTCCAGATGTTAATGACCAGTAAACCGATCAATAGTGCAATAGTCGATACAATTTCAAAGTAAAGTAGCGCAACACCGCCTGTTTTACCCACAGACTTCATACTTTCCATACCCGCGATACCACTCACGACAGTACAGAAAATTACTGGCGCAATAATCATCTTGATCAGCTTAATAAAGCCTTGACCTAGAGGATAAAAAAGCTCGCCCCAGCCGGGTACATATTTTTCAACGCCATTGATAACTTGCGTACCACTAGGGAAAAAATGTCCTACTAAGATACCCGCAATAATCGCGACAATAACTTGAAAATATAGTGACTTATAGATTGGTTTCTTAGTCATAACGAATACTTCTGTAAATCAAAAGACTGAAAAAATCGGTATACCTATACTTCCTCATAGGTAGTTGGCTTTCTGATAAACACAAAAAAGCCCACAGTTTGGACCGCATCCAAACACCGGGTAAAAAAATCATGGTGTACAAACAACAGCACTGTGACAAAAATCACAGTTCATTCACATTTACTGCAATGGGAGAGACTAAAAACTAGCGAGTCACAATTATTGGGTAAATTTTACCTAACATTCTTTAATCAAAGTAAACTGATTTTAATCATAATGTATAAAATCTAAACAATATTACTCATACTTTAGTCTAATGGTGGAAAATTTATTTAAAATTAAAAGTGCTGTTTTTTTTGATTGTTCCACTAAAATAACACAACACAGCCTTCACTTACTTTGGTTTTTTCATGAACAACAAAAGAAATATTTATAAAGATGCTGAGCACCCTTTTGCTCAGTTTGTTCGCATTATTGGCAAAGGAAAAAATGGTGCACGCTCACTCAGTTATGAAGAAGCTTACCAAGCCTTTGATATGATCCTGAAAAATCAAGTGTTGGATGTACAACTCGGTGCATTTCTGATGCTACTTCGGGTTAAGGAAGAGTCTGTAGATGAACTGGCAGGCTTTGTTCAAGCCACACGAGATCAACTGCCGTTCACGCCTTTAGAGGTCGATTTAGACTGGTCGTCTTATGCAGGCAAACGTAAACACTATCCATGGTTTCTTTTAGCGGCGCTGACTTTAGCCAAAGCAGGTTATAAGGTCGTGATGCACGGTGCATCAGGTCATACCATTAACCGTATTTATACTGAACAGGTATTAGAGTATCTCGATTTTAATATTTGCCAAACTCAAGCAGATGTGGAACAGGAATTAGCGTCGCGTAATTTTGCATATTTACCGCTGCACGCCATCTCCCCGATTTTAAGTGACTTAATTTCCCTACGAAATGTTATGGGCCTTCGCTCACCCATTCATACCCTTGCGCGCCTGATCAATCCTTTTAATGCCAAAGCAACCCTGCAAGCTATTTTCCACCCTGCCTATCGTGGTTCGCATCAGCAAGCAGCATTTAAACTGGGCTATAAAAATAGCGCTGTCATTAAAGGTGAAGGCGGCGAATTTGAACGTAACCCAGATGCCAAAACACTGATCTGCGGCATCAAAAATGGTGAACTCTACGAACATGAGCTACCTAAACTCACCGACAACCGAAGCCCAATTGAAGAAGAGTTAGATTTGGCTGAGTTTAAAGCAGTTTGGCTGGGTGAAAAACAGCATGAATATGGTGAAATGGCAGTGACTGAAACCATTGGCATTGCGCTCTATACCATGGGAGTGTGCGATACATATAGCGATGCCATGCAACAGGCCAACCAGCTTTGGCACACTCGTTTCTAAGCAGAGGGGACGAACAAAAGCGTGAACGTTATTCGTCACGCTTTTCGATCCAATAAAAGTCAGCCCAGTAAGGATAACGCTTTCCTGAAGAATGAATATTTCTGAGAATCAACTGATCACCAATATGAATGTCGATTTTTTGAGATTCATGAGGACCAGATAAATAAACATCTTTTTGTTGTCCAATTAGGTTTGAACAATAGATTTGATGGCTTTTTATCTTTTTCGATGCTTCACCTGCATGGGTGTTATGGATCTTTATTCCAATCAATAACATCGGATAACCATCATTTTTCATTGATGTGTATTGTGTGACGGGATTTTGAAAATTTTGACTCGGTAACACAGAAACATCTAATAAACATTCAATTTTTCTTGCATCACTTGTTCGCTCAGCAAATACATTGGTCGAAATTACAGTAATGAAGAATAAACCGAGTCGAGTGAGCTTTATTATTTTTATAAGCATAATGATTGAAACAGTTTGAAGGTATTCTTGTTAGATTGAGTTGTTGAATCACCAAGCATCTATTGCTAAGCGATTCAACGCATTTTTAATCAATTAAATAAAACGAATAGGTTTAAATTCTGGTTCAGGCACATGAGAATCACACTCCTCACCTTCTTCTTTATGCCCTTTATCGATATAACCCGTACGTTCTTTTTCAGGCGTATTCTGATGCTCCCAAGCAATAACGGCTTGCATACAGGTTTGACGTTGTTCAGCAGTCAACGCAATGCCATTTGGCCATTTACCAATTTCTACAGCTGTTTTTAAACGCTCAACAATATCGGCATCTAAAATAGAAAGCATCTGTTCAATATTCATGATTTAATCCTGTTGAAAAGAGTCAAAATCTTGGTTCCACCCAAGTTTAGTTCGGCATGACATATAAAAATCATAACCCGGTGGATGTAATAAATTCAGTTTAAAGGGGTGCTTACGAATATGTAAGCTATCACCCACATTGAGCGAAACACTGTGTTGACCATCGGCACTGACCATCGGCAAGACACGGTTTTCACGAATCAGAAGCTTAATTTCACTGTGTCCACCCACCACAATCGGGCGTGAAGACAAGGTATGCGGATGCATCGGTACCAAAGCAATCGCATCCATCCCCGGATGCACGATTGGGCCACCACCTGACAACGAATAGGCTGTTGAACCCGTGGGCGTCGATACAATCAAACCATCACTGTGTTGACGGTAGACATATTGACCATCGATATTCAGTTCGAAGTCAATCATATGCACCGACTTACCCGAGTGTAATACCACATCGTTTAGCGCAATCGCATCATAAATCGTCTCGCCCTTTGAGCGAATTTCCATTTCCAATAAGAAACGACGATCTAACTGAAACTCACCTTTTAAGACTTGATCGAGCTTAAAAATCACTTCAGTCGGCTTGATGTCGGTTAAAAAACCCAAACGCCCTCGGTTTACGCCCATTACAGGGGTATTAAATTTAACCAAGGCACGTGCAGCATGCAGAAGTGAGCCATCCCCACCCACCACAATCACCAAATCGACCACTTCACCCAGAAGCGCACGACTCACCGTTTGCGTGTTTTTATAAGGAACCAGTTCAGCGGTTTGCGCATCAAAAACGGGATGTAACCCTAAGCTGAGTAGATGATCATGAATAAGACATAAGGTTTCGACAACTGAAGACTTATCTGGACGTCCAATTAAGCCTATGTTTCGAAATGTTTTATGTGAAATTTGCACCTGCAACATCGCTCCGCTACGATTCTCGCCTATCATAACATTATTTATTTAAATTGATTCAAAAACTAAAGTGACTGCTGCTACACGCGGAATTGTCTATATTTCAGTTTGTTCACAGTTTAATTATTGCAAATTAGCGAAAAGCTTCGCATGATTAGCACAATTTCTCAGGATCTTATTCGTATTTATGAAGTCAGAACGTGGCATAGGTTTAATTGCACTGATCTTTTGCATCTTAGTCATTGCAGCATTCTTGGTGTTTAGTATTTATTTAATAAGACTCGACTCCGTTGTACGTGACAAGTTTGAAGGCAAGCGCTGGGATATTCCTGCGAAGGTATTCGCACGCCCGCTCGAAGTGTATACCAATGCCCCTGTCAGTCAGGCTGACTTCACTCAAGAGTTAAAACTTTTGGGCTATAAGTCCTCGGAAAACTATACCAAATCAGGGAACTTTGTCAGTTCTGGCAATGAGCTATATGTACACACTCGTGGCTTTGACTTCGGTGATAGTGTCGAGCCTGAACAAGTGCTTAAAGTCACCTTTGCCAATGAGCAAGTGGCTGAAGTCAGTGCAACTAAACCCTCATCTACAGGGATTGCACGTTTAGAGCCGATGCTGATTGGCGGGATTTATCCGCAGCATAATGAAGACCGTGTCCTGATTAAACTCGACAAAGTACCTAAGCCTTTAATTGAGGCTTTAATTGCAACAGAAGATCGTAATTTCTATAGTCACCACGGCGTTTCAATTCGTGGTACGGCACGTGCGATTGTGAGTAATGTCACGGGTGGAAAACGTCAAGGTGGTTCAACACTGACCCAACAGTTGGTGAAAAACTTCTACCTCACCCCTGAAAAAACCATTAAGCGTAAAGTCAATGAAGCATTTATGGCATTATTGGTTGAGTTTCACTATGACAAAGATGAAATTTTAGAAGCCTATCTCAATGAAGTGAACCTCGGGCAAAACGGCAACTATTCTATTAATGGTTATGGTTTGGCTTCACAGTTTTACTTCGGCATGCCTTTGCGTGAGCTAAATATTGCGCAACAAGCTTATTTGGTGGGTTTGGTACAAGGTCCAACCTTATATAACCCTTGGCGTAACCCAGAAGCTGCGAAAAAGCGCCGTAATATTGTTTTAAACAATATGTTGGTCATGGGCTATCTGACCCAAGAACAATATGAAACTGAAACAGCTCGCCCTTTAAATGTGATTGCCAAACCGACTCTCGGCCCTTCACGTTTCCCAGATTTCTTAGACATTGTACGCCGTCAGTTACGTACCGAATACCAAGAAGGTGATTTGACCAACCAAGGTCTACGCATCTTTACAACGCTCGATCCAATTGCACAAACCAAAATTCAAGATGCGTTTAAATCGACTGTTGGTCGCTTAAGCCGTGGCTCAAGCCGTCTGAAAGAGCTGCAAGGTGCGGTATTGGTTGCGCATCCTGAAAATGGTGAATTGGTTGCAGCGGTTGGTTCAACCCAAGACTTTACGGGTTTTAACCGTGCACTCGATGCCAAACGTCAAGTCGGCTCACTGCTTAAACCAGTGATTTACCTCAGTGCGATTCAGTCGGGACGTTACAACTGGGCCAGCCCAATTGAAGATAGCAGCATTAGTATTCAAGCCAATGGTAAAGCATGGACACCTAAGAACTATAGCGGTGGCGAACACGGCGTTGTACCAATGGTACAGGCACTGTCTAATTCATATAACTTGTCAGCAGTTCGCCTTGGTCAAGAGTTTGGTTTATCGACGTTTAGTAACCACCTAAAACGTTTTGGTGTGACCAGTAACATCCCAACCTATCCATCCATTTTCTTGGGTGCGGTAGACATGTCTCCGATGGAAATGCTCAGCATTTATGGCAACTTTGCCACAGGCGGTTTTAAGTATCCGACTAAATCCATTCGTACTGTTGTCGATCAAAACGGCCGCTTGCTGACCCGTTATGGTTTAAATGTCCAACAAACTATTGACCCTGCTTCGGCCTATGTCCTGAATTATGGTCTACAACAAGTGATGACCTCAGGTACAGGTCGTTCGGCTTATAACACTCTGCCGAACTCGCTTCAGCTTGCAGGCAAATCTGGAACCACCAATGACACCCGTGACTCATGGTTTGCAGGTTACTCGGGAAATTATGTTTCTGTGGTTTGGCTAGGTTTAGATGACAACAAACAAACTGGCTTAACAGGTTCTTCAGGCGCGTTGCCAGTGTGGACCAATGTGATGAGCCAGCTACGTCAAAAACCAGTCAACTTACGCCAACCGGATGATGTGCAATGGCATTGGATTGATCGTGGCACGGGTTATCTTGCTGCTCAAGGTTGTGAGGGCGCAATGTATATTCCTCTCTTGCGAAACACCGTACCACGCAAAGCAACCGCATGTGGCTTACCGCATTATCAAGTTGAACCCACTTACAATCCTGAAACAGATGGTTACCAAGCTACACCTGAACAAGGCGACAGCATAGACAACTATATTCGTGAAAGTGAATCAAACATGCAGCGTAACTTAGAAGATGAGACGCAAGTCATTTCGAGTGGTAGCTATCAACCTGAATAAATAGGACGGATTTAAATTTTGATGTGGTTTAAACGTTTAAGTATCTTAGCAACCATCGTGACTGTGGCAGGCTGTCAAAGCCTCCCACAGCCATCTGAAAAAAAGATACCTGAAAAGCCGACACAGGCGGATAAAGAGCAGAAAACACCCTCAGGGGTCACAATTCATCCTTATGACCGTGAAGAAATTCAACGTCAGAAGATTGTGATTCCTGAACAGAAAAGCAAACAACAGTTTGATGATGGGCGACAGCTTCCTGCTTTTAAAAGTCTGATGCAAAAAACACAAACGGCCTATCGCCAAGGCCAGTGGAGTCAAGCACAAAGCTACGCCATGCAAGCACAGCGTTTAGCACCACAGTCGAGTGAGACCTTTTTGTATTTGGCTTTAATTGCCAATCAACAAAAACAACCTGCAAATGCGGAATCGCTTGCACGTCGCGGCTTGAGTTATGCCCAAAGCAATGCCATGAAAAAGCAGCTTTGGAGCGTTATCTTAAAAGCAGGTCAAATCCAGAAGAATCAGAAAACCATTCAACAAGCCCAAACAGCAATCAAAAGTCTGTCTTAAAAGCACGCTCCGTTAGATGGAGCGCTGCCCTGCTATACCATAAGCGCCATAACTTTGCGCTTTGGCTAAATCGGCTAACTGTAAGCCGCCGAGAGCAAAAATCGGGATATGAATCTCTTCTGCAATCAAACTGAACTGCTCCCAACCCAAAGTTTCACTATTTGGGTGGCTGAGTGTTTCAAGTACAGGGCTAAGTAAAAGAGCATCACAGCCAATTTCTTGTGCATGTTCAGCACTGCTACGGTCATGACAGGCCGCTATATAACGCTGCCCAACATTTAGCTCCCCTTTACTCAATTGCATCAGTTGAGATTGTTTCAGATGTATGGCCGCAACTGCCTGCTGTTGTAGTGGATTTAAACCTTTCCATAGTTCTATATTTACAATCACCTGTGCCAATTGTTCTACACTCAGTTCTGCAATTTTTAAAATATGTTCAGGACTGGCAGGCACTCGCCAATACAGCACTTGTTGTTCAGGCAAATCCTTCAACACATCGATTTGATCTGAAATTTTAATCACGGGTGCAGCATAAAGTCGCTTCAAAATGGCCTGATTGGCTTTTGGAAAGTTAAGATCTTGTAATTCAGTACGCTTGAACCACGCCCATGGTGAGTGAATGTCTGCCAATAGACGCTTTGATACTGTGGCATGAAATAAATGCAAATTGACAATCACATCATCATATTCAAACTGAATACAGTCAAAAGCATGCCAATCGGGTATATCAACTCCAACTTCCTCTAACACCTCACGGCGACAGGCTTGCTCAGGCGTTTCACCTGCTTCCACCTTCCCTCCAGGAAATTCGTGCTTATTGCCCTGATGCTGTTCCGCCTGCCGCCAACCCACCAACACTTTGCCTTGATGTAAAAGGATGGCTATAGCGACTTGAACCAAAGGTTTTGACATAATCAGATTCCATTTCAGATGTGTGGTGTATTGAGTGACTGCATGTAACGATATTGAAGTTTTTTATATTTTCAGCGAGAAAATGTTGACAGCCCCATTCGATAATGATTATCATTTAAATCGTTCAACATATACCACGGAGTCGCCAGAATGAACGCACCATTTAGCTTATTTACTCGTAACGAAACAGCCCATTCACTACCAATGCTACACTCAAACAACTTATTTGCCCTAGGCCGTGAAATTCGCATTATGCATGCTGGAGAAGAGTATCGTCTACGACTCACTCGCAATAATCGACTCATTCTTACCAAATAAGAACTATAAAAACCCAATAACAATAATCGTGGAAACAAGCAGTATGTCAGCGCGTACTGCTTTTTAATGTCTTTAAGTTTGATCATTTATGCTGTTTTTATCACAGATCACAATCTGCATATCTAAGTCTCAAGCGTATTTAACAGCAGTTCCACTTTTAAACCGCCTAAGTCGGATGGACTAAATAACAACTGCCCTGCGTGTAAATCGACAATTTTCTGACAAATCGATAAGCCCAAGCCCGAACCTTGTGTTTTTGTACCTAAAGCCCGATAGAAGCGTTCACCCAAGCGCTGGATAACCGCAGAATCGACCCCATGTCCACTATTTTTAATCCTCAGTCTGAGCTGCTCTTCTTCGATCGTGAGATTGACAAAGACTTGTGCCTGCTCGGGGCTATAGCGAATGGCATTGTCGAGCAAATTGCGAAGTGCGCTAAATAAGAGCTGCTCATTGGCCAATACATAAACCTGCTCTGCAAGCACCACGTTAATTTTAATCTGTTTTGAGTCCGCAAACGGCTGTAAAGCTTTAATCACATCCCGCATTAGCAGACTTAAGTCAAACTTAGTCTTCGCCAAACTTTCCTTTTGCTCAGGGTCTAGACGCGCCAGCAATAACAAATTATCCAACACCTGTACCCCACGACTGACATCTTGTTGGATCGGTTTTAACTCACTTTCAAGTTTAGGGAACTTGCGCTTGAGCACCTGAAGTCGCATTTGTATCGCCGACAGTGGAGAACGTAACTCATGTGAAGCATCTGCGGTAAAACGTTGCTCTGCCACTAAAGCTTGCTCTAAACGCGCCAATAAAGCATTCAGCTGAGACAACATCGGTTGCAACTCAATCAGCTCAGGTTCTGGCATAGAAATAGGTGCTAAATCATTGACCGATTTATTTGAAATTTGCTCTGAAACTTGATGTATCACCCGAAATTTACGTCGAATGGCAAAATGCATCAACAACCACTGTACACACCACACTAAAAACAACATACCACTGAAAACTAGGATGCTTTGCCAAAAGGCATGGAAACGTTCGGACATCGACTGGGTCACTTGAACCTGTAAACCGTGATTATCCTGTGCAGTATAAATACGCCACAGTTTCTGCTCTGACCAATAAAAACCATAAGGTTCATCGGAAACCAAACTCAAATGATCCACAGTTATTTTTTCAGGTACATCTTCGGATGCAGTCAAAAGTTGCTGCGCATTATCGAGTCGATAGCGAATATCAAACTCATCACTAAGCTCTGTCAAGGCTTGACCATTGCTGACCGTTAAATCATCTGCCAGCAACATATCGGCCATTTCATCCATGATTTCATCTTGCATAGTCATGGTCTGATAAACCGACACCCCAATAAACATCAGCAATGCCAAAAGCCCCGCCAGTATCGAACTGAGGAGCGAACTTTTAACAAGCTGACGCTGCAGTGAAATTGGCTGAGCCATTATGTGTCCTGATTCATTCTGTAGCCCAAACCACGTATGGTTTTAATACAATGACTACCGAGTTTTTTTCGTAATTGATAAATAAAGACCTCAATCGCATTACTTTCGATTTCATCGCCCCATGCATAAAGACTTTCCTCAAGTTGTTCCCGCGTAACAACATATTCGGGCTTGAGCATCAATTTATGCAAAATTTGAAACTCTTTGGCAGTTAAATTAACAGCTTGACCATTTTGAGTCACACTTTTGGCTTGTGGGTCGAGTTGGATATTGGCATAACTCAATACCTGCGAGCTGCTATGCTGTTGCTGTCGAAGTTGTAAGCGAATTCGAGCAGATAATTCCTCTAGACTAAAAGGTTTGACCAAATAATCATTGGCGCCCAAGTCTAGACCTTCGACTCGATCTCGAATACTGTCACGCGCTGTGAGAAAAATCACAGGAGTCGAGAGGTTCTTGCCACGGACTTTCAGCAAAATGTCATCGCCTGTGGCATGCGGCAAACCACGATCTAAAAGCACACAGTCATAGTGATGCTGTTCAATGGCTAAAATGGCATGGTCACCCCGTTCCACCCAATCGACACTGTAGCCATCCATTTCAAGCCAAGTTTTAATACTCTCAGCTTGAGAGGCATCATCTTCTGCCAATAATATCCGCACTGCTTAACCTGCCTTATTACGATTGTTTAGATCATGCCGTGAAATGGCTCAAAATACAAAAACCACAGGGCTAAGATCCAATCGAAGCCCTGTGGGTTTTTAAGAAAGTCCAATCAAAATTGAATTGAGCTTGAACTTGCGTATTTAGAATTTCACTTGATCTACATCAATTTCAACGCGTTTTGCTGGTTTGTAGTCAATATCCACTTCACCGATAATGGTTACAGGTGTTTTAGCTGAAATCGCTTTGCCACCCCATAATTCATCATCAATGTCGACAGTAATTGAACCCGTTTGGTCACGGAATTCATACTTCTCATCCCCGATGGCTTTGACCACATAGCCTTTTAACTGGACGTGATTGTCATCTTTTAATGTTAAGGCATGCTTAACCGTAGTTGGCGTTGAAGCAGCAACAGCCGCTTGGTTCACTGCCGTGTTTGCTACAGCTACAGTGGTTGAACCAATAACACCAGCAACCAATAACGCTTTCATCATCATATTCATATCCAGTACCTCTATTTAGTTGTTCACCTATTCGATGAAGTCATTAAACCAAAGCTAGATGAGCTGAATCTTAAGAAAGCTTTTATTAAAGCATTAAAGGTTTAGTTAAGTGGGACAACACGTAACACTTCTTCTAGTGTCGTGACGCCTTCTAAAACTTTACGAGCACCCGCAATTCTTAAAGGCTCAATGCCTTCTTTTTTGGCTTGTTGACGCAGTGCAGTCAAGTCACCATTGGCACCAATCAGTTGCTTTGCCTCTAAACTCACGGGCATAAACTCATAGATGCCGACTCGTCCTTTGTAGCCCGTTTGACGACACTCTTCACATCCCACTGCGGTAAAGACTTTTTCAGGCATCTCCATAATGTAATCAAAAGTCAGATGCTCCCATTCTTGGCTATTGATTTGCTTTTCAACTTTACAATGTGGACATAAACGACGTACGAGACGCTGTGCCAACACCCCTAAAATGGTTGCCGCGGTTAAGAACGGTTGTACGCCTAAATCATGCAAACGCGTCAGACTGGAAGGTGCATCATTAGTATGCAGAGTTGAAAGCACCAAATGCCCTGTAAGTGCGGCCTGAATCGCCATATTGGCCGTATCATGGTCACGAATCTCACCGACCATAATAATGTCAGGGTCTTGACGCATCAGTGCGCGAACACCATCAGCAAACCCAAGATCAATGCCTGTATTCACCTGCATTTGGTTAAAACTCGGCTCTAACATCTCAATTGGGTCTTCAATGGTACAGACGTTCACCTGTTCGGTAGCCAATTGTTTCAAAGAAGAATAAAGCGTGGTGGTTTTACCTGAACCCGTTGGCCCTGTCACTAAAATAATGCCGTGACTATGCGAAGTCAGCGCTTGCCAATCACTGAGCAAATGCCCTTCAAAACCCAACTGCTGAAAGCTACGCACTAAAACTTCAGGGTCAAAAATACGCATCACCAACTTTTCACCAAAAGCAGTCGGTAAAGTCGAAAGACGCAGTTCTGTTTCTTGTCCTTTCGGTGTCCGTGTTTTTAACCGTCCATCTTGTGGTTTACGTTTTTCCGCCACATTCATTCGACCTAAAATTTTAATCCGCGAAATCACTGCGGTTAAAGTATTGGCAGGCATGTTATAAATCGTATGCAGCACTCCATCAATACGGAAACGAACTTTGCCGTTGTCTTTACGTGGTTCTAAGTGAATATCACTGGCACCTTGCTCAAAAGCAAACTGTAGAACCCAGTCGACTAATTTAACAATGTGTTGGTCATTGGCATCAGGGTTTTGACTATCACCCAACTGTAAAAGTGCTTCTACGCCTTTATTATCACGGTCATAACTCCCAGACTTCTGGGAGTTACTGACGGCGCGACTCACCTGATAATACTCGACCATATAGCGCTGTAATTGTTCAGGGCTGAGTAATACACGCTGGATTTTTTTCGGTGCAACATTCTGCTCCAAATTTGCAATCCAATCTTTCATATACGGCTGATCTGTTGCAATCAAAACTTGATTAGCCTGAACTTCTACTGCCAAGATTTTATTGCGGAAGGCGAATTCTTGAGACATCACCGAAGTCAAAGCTTGCACATCGGCTTTGAGTGGATCAATCACATAAAACGGTAATTGGGTCTTTTCGGCTAGCCACTGACACAGCCGATTTAATGTCAGTCTCGACTGTGGATGCGACTGATCCACCAGATTAAAATGAGCAATCCACTGTAAAGGATGCCACTTCAATTGATCGCGTTGACGGTGCGAGGTTTGTACTAGATTTTTTTCTTTTTCAGTAATTCGCCCATCTTTAAACAGTTGATCTAAGCACCAAGTGGTATCAATTTCAAAATTAAAATTCATTGTTATACGTCCCCAAACATAACCCCACTATAGCAAGATTTTCTGTATTCATTCACACAAAGCATAAGCAAATCCCACAAATATCGAGGAGTAGCCAAGCTCATCAATAGAATCACGAATTTACTCACAAATCTTGCTCTTTTAACTTGAATCCACCTTCAGCATTCGCCTATATTTTAGACAGGTCATTAAATTTAGTGAGATAGGCTTGGACTTCAGCATAGTTTCCATCAACAACTTGGCTTTATCTGATGTCCTCATTACCTTGGCTTCAGCATTAGGCTGTGGACTGTTGATTGGTCTAGAGCGCGAACGAAGCAAACAACGTGAAAACCAACAGAGCTTTGCAGGACTACGCTCCTTTGCCATTTGTGCCCTTCTCGGTGCCATTTGTTTTTTATTTGGTGTCAATATTGGCATTGTTGGTGCGCTGATCATCGGCGGCATAGTTATATTCTCAATGAAAAACCAAACAGAAGATTTGGGTTCAACCACTGAACTTGCCTTTGTCATGACCTATTTTATTGGCGCAATGTGCCTGTGGAATACCCCTTTAGCGGCAGGTTTAGCCGTGCTCCTGACCATTATTTTAATGACCAAACATTCTATGCACAGCATTGCTGGAAAATGGATTACTGAAGCTGAATTTAAAGACGGTATCTTTCTTCTAGCACTGATTCTAATTGCTTTGCCCTTAACGCCGAATACGCCTTTATGGGGTGCTGTGCTGAATCCCTATATTATTTTAAAATTAGTCACACTCATTCTTGCTGTTCAAGCGCTTGCGCATATCGCCAAACGACTGCTGAGCACTAAAAATGCCATGATTTTATCGGCAATCGCCTCAGGTTTTGTATCCAGTACAGCGACTGTTGCCAGCTTAGGCATGGAAGTACGTGCAGGTCGAGCACTTGCCAAACCCAATGCAGGTGCAGCGCTAATGTCCTGTATTGCCACTTTGTTGCAACTACTAATTATAGTCGCAGGTGTGAGTATACTTTGGCTCAAAACTATACTGCTTCCGACTCTTGTAGCAAGTGTCCTTTTAGGGATCTGTGCTTATGCGTTGGTACGATCTGCCCCTGCACAAGAACAACATCAACCCACTGATTCACGCATGTTTAGCTTAAAAGAGGCTGGCATTATTGCCCTGACTTTGACGTTCATCCAAGCGGGTGTGTATGGACTTAACCTTTGGCTGGGAGATGCAGGTTTAATCGCTGGGACTTTGCTGGCTTCTTTATTTGAAATCCATGCAGCGATGGCAACAGTCGTGATGCAAGGAACACCGACAGACACGGCAGCAATGTCAGCATTTATCTTAGGTTTGACTGCACACGCTGTTGCTAAATCCGTTAATGCCGCCTTAACAGGTGGTAAGCAATACTTTATTGCTTTTGCCCCGATTCAGATTTTGCATATGGTGGTTTTGATTGGGCTACTTTGGTGGACGATTTATTAATTCGATTTAAATAATTAATTTTTTATTTTCATCATATTAATCTATAATCAGCCCGCTTCATTTTTAAACAATAACTTTATTAATAATATATTTTTGAATCGGGATCTTTATGAAATTTAAAATATTATCGCTTGCAGTTTTTAGTGCATTAATGCTTAGCGCGTGTGGTGGCGGAAGTTCTGAGAGTTCTAACAATACCAGTACTAGCAATAACTCAACATCCAGTAATTCTTCAAATAATAACTCTAATAATACAAATACAGCCCAACAATGGGAAACTGTTCGTATTGATTATTGGTATGACTCACATACTCAAGCTGTTGATTTTGGCGTGCTAAATACAAAAATTACGCTGGCTGATGGCAAAGCTTATGCTACTTTCGATGCAGATGATGATACAAATGAAATTTACTTAACTGAACAAGGCGAGTATCAAACATTCGGCCCTACCAATAGCTATGGCGCTTTAATTGGCCAAATGACCTTCATCAATAATCAAATCAAACTTCGGCCTTATTCCGCAATCGGATCTACAGGTTTAGAATTCACCACAACTGTGGCTCAGCGTAATATTGCTGGTGAAAGCGTACTTTCAACTGTAGACCCTGACCTGAATTGGAACTTGGACTATCCTCAATATAGCGTGAAGTATCCAGATGAAATCAATACAAAATTAAAAGCATACCAAGCATTAAAATTCCCAGCGGGTTCAACCTGTTTACAGGAAACAGAATACTCCAATAATCAGGAATATTTACTCTTATCTGAAGCAGAAGATGTATATCAACAGGACTTTAATGAATACGCAACGGCTTTTGCCAGCCAAACTGGGCAGAAATATTTTAAATACACAAAATTTAATAATGCGCTTGCCTATCATTACAGCCACGATGAAACCGAAGCACACGCTTTTAGTGGATACACTCAATATAAAGGCGCCTACTATACAAGTTCAAAAGAAACTGCTGGCGTAGAGTCCAATCTTGCAAATGATATTCAATCAGAGAAAGAGCGAATAAATCAAATGAATGTGTCTGTCGACGAGAAAACCGCTCGTTTAACTAAGGCAGATGGGTTAAATAAAGGTTGTGATTTATACAATTCAGTTGCAGCAAATTATTTAAAACAAAACCTGAAGTTTTAAATCTATTCCGAATAACTCAGTGGGTTTAAGTTTGAATCGATACAGGAGCTTATAGCTCCTGTATTTCTATACACGTTTCATTCACTTTAAATTTCACATCTAAATTTGCAAATTTCATCCCATAAATTCGCGCTTCATCATCCTGATACGCCGGTCTGGGATCTAAAGATAAAACGGCTTCAAGCTCTTGTACGGTCTGTAGTGAAAGTTTTTCACTCATCAAAAGCTGCTGCTTCTGTTCGATCGCCCGATCCGACCATATCACCGATTTACGTTTAGGTTCATCTTGCGCATAGCCACTTTCCGCATCTATAACTGCATCTGAGTAGTGAATATAAGGTTTAATATCAACAATTGGGGTGCCATCTAGTAAATCACTTCCTGTGACATACACTCGAACTGACTTCCCCTCTTTTTTGACGCACTTGAGCCTCACCACCGATAGACCAATCGGTGAAGGACGATACATGCTGCGCGTAGCAAATACCCCTATTTTTTTATTGCCCCCTAAGCGTGGCGGACGAACTTGTGTACGAAACTGGGTTTTTTCTGGATTTTTATTGTCATGAAACTGCCACACCAACCATAAATGACTAAATGCCACAATTCCTTCAAAGGCTAGAACATCATTATAGGGTGCTAGCATTTCAATATACGATTCCACTTGAACCAAATTAGGCTGACGAGGAATACCAAACTTTTCCTTATAAGAAGAGTGCATATAGCCAATAATCGGCAAGGTTAACTCAGTCATCATCACTTTTTCTAATAAGCTCAATTAAATATATTCAGTTTATCGAGAATGATTTTAGATTAGAATAGCAACCTGTTCTAATTTGATAATTTATTGAGACCTTTAATGGCTGCTTTCAACGTCGAAAAGATTACTCACGTCCACCATTGGAATGATACTTTATTCTCTTTTAAAACGACGCGCGACACTGCTCTACGTTTTAAAAACGGTCAATTTGTGATGATCGGTCTTGAAGTAAATGGCAAACCGTTAATGCGTGCTTATTCTATCGCTAGCGCAAACTACGAAGAAGAACTTGAGTTTTTCTCAATTAAAGTTCCTGATGGCCCTTTAACCTCTATTTTACAAAAAGTTAAAGTGGGCGACGAAATTTTGGTATCTAAAAAACCAACTGGAACTTTAGTACTTGATGACTTAAACCCAGGTAAAAACCTATACCTACTTTCTTCTGGTACAGGTCTTGCGCCGTTCTTAGCAACCATTCGTGACCCTGAAACCTATGAACGTTTTGAAAAAGTGATTGTGGTTCATGGTACACGCTTCATTTCTGAGTTGGCGTACCAAGACCTTATTTTAGACGAACTTCCGAACAATGAGTTCTTTGAAGAATTAGGCATTAAAGACAAATTGGTTTACTACCCAACGGTTACTCGTGAAGACTATCCAAACCAAGGTCGTGTCACAACTGTGATTGAAACTGGCGAGATTTTTGAGAAGATCGGTTTACCACGTTTCAACCCAGAAACGGATCGTGCAATGCTTTGCGGTAGCCCTGCATTCCTCGATGACGTTGCTGCACTTCTAGACCAACATGGTTTAAAAGAATCGCCACGTATGGGTGTACTTGGTGACTACGTGATTGAACGTGCATTCGTTGAAAAATAAGATCGTATAAAGATATTAAAAAACCGAAGCTTAGGCTTCGGTTTTTTATTTACTCTTTGCATAGTTTTATCTAATATTAAAAAAAATAACAAATCTAGAATTTAAACCAATGACCTTTCCAGAACTCAAATTTAAAGACTATTTACATCCGAAACCCAAGCCCAGCGGCCTCGATATACAGTGCAAACTCCAGCATTTTGCCCTCATTACTTATGCCGTTGACCCTACTCGTTTTAAAGAAATCATTCCAGCACGGTTTAAGCTAGACACGGTACACTACCAAGGCAAACAACATGCACTGATGTCGGTAGTGCCCTTCATCGATGTAGATTTCAGCTCTGCGGTTTACCCTTTTCCAAAATTCACTATGGGGCAAACCAATTATCGGGTCTACGTGATTGATCAGGAAACACAGGAACGTTGTGTTTGGTTTTTAGGAACGACTTTGGACTCTTGGACGCTAATCGTTCCTCGTTATGTCTGGCAACTACCGTGGCATCCTGCACAGATTGAGTTTGATTGTCAGCAAGATGCAGAGGGTCGATATACACAATATAAAATGCGGACTCAATCGGCATGGGCCACTTCAGATGTGCATTTGTCTCAGTCCGAACATGACCCATGGCTTTTTGAAGGCTTTCCCAATTTAGAAAGTTATCAGGTCTTCTTGACTCATCCTTTGGCAGGATTTTACCATCGCCGCGATGGAAAACTCGGCAGCTATCGTGTGTGGCATGGTTGCTTAAATCCAAAACCTGCAACGCTGCATTATGCTCGCTTTGAACTTTTAGCAAGGCTCAATCTTGTATGCTATGAAGATCAGCTCAAACCCTATAGTGTTCTGATTGAACCAATCAATGAATTTACCATTTATTTACCCCCAAGGTGCCTTAATCATTCGGCTGAATAACACAATAAATAATGAATACCCTACATATTTTAAGGGATATTAAGCATGATGAATAAATTTCAGCCAAAATAATGAGAGATTGGTTGTTTTTCTCCACAAAGTCTCTATAATTCAACAAAACAGACAAGTCTGTCTATTTTTGCTGAAATACTGAATGACCGAAAACATTCAGAGGGTACAAAAAATATAAGAAGGCACATTAAGTTGCTCATATTCATATCATGCATTATTGTCAAATAATGTGCGATATGGAACATAATCATTATCAGCAAAGCGCGATAACTTAACCGTTATCGCGCTTATTTATTTGTACGTGATTTATTTTAAGCGCATTTAAGCCAGCAATATAATGAGTGTATTAGGTTAACCTTAAAATCAAAATTTATATATTAGGCAGCTGAAAGTTCCATTTGAATTAAAGTATTCACACGCTTCCAATAATCTTCCAAATGCACTTGCTTCGGATCGATTTGCGCTTGTATGGTCATGCCATCCAAAATACTCGATAAAAAAGCCGCCAACTGTTCATCCTGCTTCACACCTAGACGATTCAAAGCCTGACATAACTTGCCTTTTAACCATTCTTTATAATCAATTGCGGGCTGTAGTGAAGAAGGATAAATTTTTGAAATTTCTTCAACTGCCTTTTGGAACATACAACCATTAAAATCCGCGCTATGAAACCAAGCATGGTACCATTCAAAAATTGCACGAATATGGGAGAGATAATCACTTGGGTCACATGCAGCAATCGTCGCTTCAAGCGACTGCTGTAAATTTTGGTTTCTTGTCACTAAGCATTCTTCAATTAATTTAGCTTTAGATGGGAAGTATTTGTAAAACGTCATTTTAGCAACGCCAGACTCGCTAATAATCCGATCCACACCGATAGAATTATAACTATGTGAGTTAAAGAGATTAAGCGCTGTGTTAATGATGTCTTCTTTTTTTGACATTTATTTTACCTGATGCACAAAACTTTAAAATTAAGCCATTAACCCAAAAGAACAGCACATGAAAACGAAATACATCGATTGAAGACGATATTATATATCAAATTTAGATCAACGCCGTTTTTTTATAAAAAACAATACCAATATTAAAATAACCATTTGAAATATATAGTTTTTAAAATAAATAAAACACTAGAAGAATCGAGTCTTTTTCACTATGATAAAAATGATGACAATTAAAATTTACTTCGTATATGAATGCTCTCTCCTTCACCCAGTCTGAACATACCCGCGCAGAAGTTTTGCGCTTTATTGAACGATCCTTAAGCTCAGCGTCATGGGCAACCAATACTCAAGCGATCATCCGCTTGAAACAAACGACAGCCGAACATATTTTATTTCAACATCCGATACTGACACGGCTGCATCAATGCCAACTGAGCCTTGAACAGCTGAAATTTATTCATCTGAATTATTTTACCGCCATTGTCAAAATTTTCACTGATGCTTTGAGTATGGCTATGTATCAAGCACTGCAACTTGAGCACGACAGTAATATCGTGGAGCAAGACCGCATTACAGCCAAGATATATGCACGTTATTTGTTGTCACTAAATCTTCTAGATGAATTGGGTTTTAATACCCATCAACTTGAGAAAAGCTCACCCTCTAAATCGCATTTGGTCTATTTCCTTCAACTGATGCAGCAACTTGAACTCAATGTCACCGATCAAAAACAGACCGAGCCTGAAGCATTTGCAATCGCACAATTTATTCAAGAACATATTCATTCTTATGCAGACTTGCTGCTCATTTTGGCTTGTACTGAACTACAAGTGATTAAGTTTAGTGAAGCACTCAGAACTAATCTCGCAGCCTATGATCCTTTATTTACTCAAGGCTACTATGCATGTCATGGCCTTGCAGAAACATGTGATACGACCCTTGCTAACGATGACAATCATGAAGACGATATTTGGGTGCTATTCACACAATGCTATAAACCTGAACAAGCTCTGTATTTCCAGCAACTTCAAACTGAATATTTAAGTTTATGGAATAATTTTTGGAGCAAGATGAATTTGGTATTAAGCTAAACTTTAATCTAAATTTCGTCCAACATGACATATTAAAGCTTGGAAAAATCATTCAATTCATACATGAAAAGTCATGCTGGAATAAGTATTGAAGTCAATAACATTGTGTGAAAAGTCTTCTCAACGCTTAATTTAAAGTTTCAACCGCACTTTTTTTATCAAAATAATCTTCTGGATAAGGGTCTTGACCTTTTAACTTATTACGATATTTCATTACACTAATCTGAACACCTTCATCCGTTAAAAATTCATTATAAAAATCCTGTTCTTTTGGATATTCAAAACCTAGTTTTTCAAATATCTGCTCTGATAATTCTCCAAAATTTTCATATGACTTCCTATAGCCAAAATAATTAACAAAACCAGAAATTGCTAGAGAAACAAATAAAGAAATTCCCACAATCTCTAGAAAGTATAAAATGGTATTCATAAGATGTCTTTCATAAATCATTTTTTACTCAGCTCCAAGTTGTAGATTCCAGCGATTAAATTGAATCTCAAACCAAGCCTTTTACCTCTATTTCGATAACGCTCAGCAAGAATTTTGAAGGTTTTCAG